>NZ_LZGO01000055.1:0-123214 GCF_001690235.1 Gilliamella sp. wkB292 | reverse complement strand
ACATCGTTTACAGCGTGGACTACCAGGGTATCTAATCCTGTTTGCTCCCCACGCTTTCGCATCTCAGCGTCAGTATCTGTCCAGAAGGCCGCCTTCGCCACCGGTATTCCTCCACATCTCTACGCATTTCACCGCTACACGTGGAATTCTACCTTCCTCTACAATACTCCAGATAACCAGTTTTAAGTGCAATTCCTAGGTTGAGCCCAGGGCTTTCACACCTAACTTAATTATCCGCCTACATGCCCTTTACGCCCAGTCATTCCGATTAACGCTCGCACCCTCCGTATTACCGCGGCTGCTGGCACGGAGTTAGCCGGTGCTTCTTCTGTAATTAACGTCAATTGATGCACCTATTAGATACACCACCTTCCTCACTACCGAAAGTACTTTACAACCCGAAGGCCTTCTTCATACACGCGGCATGGCTGCATCAGGGTTCCCCCCATTGTGCAATATTCCCCACTGCTGCCTCCCGTAGGAGTCTGGACCGTGTCTCAGTTCCAGTGTGGCTGGTCATCCTCTCAGACCAGCTAGAGATCGTCGCCTTGGTGAGCCCTTACCCCACCAACTAGCTAATCCCATATGGGTTCATCAAATGGCGCATGGCCCGAAGGTCCCATGCTTTGGTCTCTCAACATTATGCGGTATTAGCAGTCGTTTCCAACTGTTGTCCCCCTCCATTCGGCAGATCCCCATACTTTACTCACCCGTCCGCCACTCGTCATCAAGTGCAAGCACTCATGTTACCGTTCGACTTGCATGTGTTAAGCCTGCCGCCAGCGTTCAATCTGAGCCATGATCAAACTCTTCAATTTAAAGTTTGATGCTCAATAACTGTCTCTGACATAATTCAAATGAATCTTCAGTGTCACTTATCAAGACTTAATTTTTTGAGTCCGTAGACTTTTAATTTTTCGTCTCGCAAGTGCCCACACAGATTGTCTGTTTCTTCTTTTTAAAGAGCTGACAGCTTTTAATTTAACTAAACATTTTGTTGTTTTAGTTTGCTGTCTCAAGGGCTGCGTATACTACGCTACACCTTTTTATTCGTCAAGATCTTTTTTCAATATTTTTGATCTTGCTCTCTAACACCTTCTTCGTTTGTTTTTCACTAACGCCGTGTCAGTGGATGCGCATTATAGGCACTTCATTTTTTTTATCAAGCAAAAAAACACGATCTTTTAATTGTTCGAATAAGCTTTAAACACTCAAAACATTAATGCATTGATATCTTTGAAGATTATATTGAGCTAATTTGCTAGTTAATTTTTCGACATATTGGTTAAGTGCTGTGCTAACAATAATATTCTCTTTATTTAGTGATAAATTACTATCAATCAATTTACCTTCTTTATGAAGTAATTCATAAACACGCACAGCAATTGCATTACCAGAATCAATAAAAGTAGCGTGAGGAAATATTACCTGCAACTCTTCTTTGATAAAAGGATAATGTGTGCACCCCAATACAATAGTATCAGGACAAACCGATAAACTTAGCCAAGGTTGTAATAACTGTTTAAGTTGCAGCATATTAACTACCACTCCTTGCAGTTTATTCTCTGCAATCTGTGCTAGTTCAGATAGTCCAAGTAATTCGACTTTACAATCAGGTGCAAACTGTTTAATCAAATTGTTTGTATAGGCTCTTTGAACCGTTGCTTTAGTTGCTAACAGCCCTATACATTTATTTTTAGTCATTTTACTAGCTGGTTTAATAGCTGGCACAACACCAACAATCGGAAAAGAAAATTTAGCACGTAAACTAGGTAAACAGATAGTACTTGCGGTATTACAAGCAATAACCGCTAAATCAATAGAATATAATTTGCTAATGTTATCAATAACATTAATTACTCTATCAATGAGAAACTGTTCTGATTTATCTCCGTAAGGAAACATTTCATTATCAAATGCATAGATATAGTGTAGATTAGGCATCTTTTTGCAGATTTCATTATAGACAGATAACCCACCGATACCCGAATCAAATATTAATATTGTTGGAGATTGTCTCGCTATGCTCATATTAAATAAAGATTAGGAAATTAAATCGACATTATCCTAAATTGAATAAAAATTTATGCAAGTAATTTTATTTAAGGTAATACTGGCTTTTTTACTCATAAATTATTAAAATAGACGTCTAGATGGTAAAACTGCTAAATCAGAATACATCTCATCGCATATCAAGTATTGCATTTAATAAGTTAAAAGAAGGTATATCATGTCAGAATTTTTATTTACTTCAGAATCTGTTTCAGAAGGTCATCCAGATAAAATCGCCGATCAAATATCTGATGCAGTGCTTGATGCTATTTTAAAACAAGATCCCAAAGCAAGAGTAGCTTGTGAAACTTACGTAAAGACAGGTATGGCACTCGTTGGTGGAGAAATTACAACATCTGCTTGGGTAGATATTGAAGAGTTGACCCGTAAAACTATTCATGACATAGGATATACCAGTTCAGAAATGGGTTTTGATGCCAATTCATGTGCGGTACTTAATGCTATTGGTAAACAATCGCCAGACATAAATCAAGGTGTCGATCGAAAAGATCCTCTTGAACAAGGTGCAGGCGATCAAGGCATTATGTTCGGCTATGCTACCAATGAAATGCCAAATCTAATGCCAGCAGCAATTAGTTATGCACATGATTTAATGCGTCGTCAGGCAGAAGTCAGAAAAAATGGCACGCTGCCTTGGTTGCGTCCTGATGCTAAAAGCCAAGTCACATTAATTTATCAAGATGGGCAGATAAAAGGAGTTGATACAGTAGTTTTATCAACCCAGCATTCCGAAGGTATTGAACAAAAAACAATACAAGAAGCAGTAATGGAAGAAATCATTAAACCAACATTACCTGCCAAATGGTTAACATCAAGAACCAAATATTTTATTAATCCAACAGGCCGATTTGTTATCGGTGGTCCAATGGGTGATTGTGGATTAACTGGTCGTAAGATTATTGTCGATACATATGGTGGAGCTGCACGTCATGGTGGAGGCGCATTTTCAGGAAAAGATCCATCTAAAGTTGACCGTTCAGCTGCATATGCCGCTCGGTACGTTGCTAAAAATATTGTAGCAGCAGGGCTTGCCGATAAGTGTGAATTACAAATATCTTACGCAATAGGCGTTGCAAATCCAACATCGATTTATGTCAATACTTTTGGCACAGAAAAGATTGATCATGATAAAATAGTGAATTTAATCAAAGAATTTTTTGATTTAAGACCTTATGGATTGATTCAAATGCTTGATTTGATTCAGCCAATTTATCAACAAACTGCTAGTTATGGCCATTTTGGTCGTGATATTTTCCCGTGGGAAAAAACAGATAAAGCTACATTACTTCGCGATGCCGCAGGATTATAGACGAATACCCATTTCATTACATAATAAAGTCATGGCTTGTTTAAGAGAAAACCTAAGACAAGCCAGCCTTATTTTACACACCGCATTTCCTGAACCTAAAGTAATTTATAAAGTTAAAGGAAGTATTGCCGGTAGCGCACTGTTGACACGCTGGGAAATACAGCTTAATTCAATAATGTTAACTGACAATGGTGATACATTTATTGATGAAGTCGTCCCTCATGAACTTGCTCATCTACTAGTGTTTAAAACGTTTGGTAAAGTTAAACCTCATGGCACAGAGTGGCAATATATGATGTCTGAAGTATTGGGTAAATTACCCAAAGTAACCCATAATTTTACAATAAAGCGCAATAGCTATATGTACCGTTGTAATTGCCAAATCCACCATTTAACTAAAATCAGACATAATAAAATCCAAAACAATAAAACTAGTTATTTATGCCAAAAATGCGGTAGTATACTTAAACAAGTTATTCCAATTTAGACCATTACATGTGTAAACTCGATTTTCATTTTTATAAAAGTTCATTTTTTATTCTTCTCTTAGGTGTTTTTCTTTATATTTTCGGTAATTTTTATATTCCTCTATATAATGGGTTAACAGTTACACTTATTGAACACCTACAATCTCTCTTTTTATTATTTATGTGTGGTTATACGTTTTATTATGCAAAACGCGTACAACATCATGCTACCTTATATAAATTCTGGATTTGGACAATCTTTTGGTGGATTATGCTTTTTGGACGAGGAATAAGTTGGGGGCGTGATTTTTATCCTGACGTTCCACGTTTTTATTATAAAATTATTGCAGCTATTGTAATGGGTATACCATTACTGACGACTTTCTTACCAACAATCCGCAAAGAAATAGCACGGCGTTATAAATTTGAAAGTATTCCTTTTTGGCATATCTTTTTCGCATTTCTTTTTTTGGGAATTGCAGATATCGCAGAGCACCATCGTATGGGACACGAATTTTTAGTATTAACTCGAGAACGTAAAGATTTGATTGAAGAATTAATGGAGATTCCTTGCCTGCTCTGTATAGCATTAACAACTTTCTATATGCAAACAAATGAACAAAAAAGGTTGAGTAAATCATGTTAAGTTATCGTCATAGCTATCATGCTGGTAATCATGCAGATGTGTTAAAACATGTTGTTTTAACCTTGTGCCTTGAATCGTTAAAAGAAAAAGAAAAATCGATTTTATATTTAGATACGCATTCTGGAGCGGGTCGTTATTTATTACAAAGCGAGCATGCTGAAAAAACGGGTGAATATTTATCAGGAATAAATTTAGTTTGGCAACAAACAGTTATACCAGAGGCTCTTACTCCGTATATTTCAGTGTTAAAACGGTATAATCCTTTTGATACTTTGAAATATTATCCAGGTTCTCCTTTAATTGCTAAACAACTATTAAGAGAACAAGATAAATTGAATTTAACTGAATTACACCCAAGTGACTATCCTTTATTGAAGCAAGAATTTACAAAGGATAAGCGCGCTAAGGTATTACGTGAAGATGGTTTTTTGCAATTAAAATCTAAATTACCACCACAATCACGTCGCGGCATTATTCTAATCGATCCATCTTACGAAATAAAAGAAGACTATCAAAAAATTCCAACAGCAATTTGTGAGGCTTATAAACGTTTTGCAACTGGAGTTTATTTGATTTGGTATCCGGTTGTGTCAAGAACACAAACCCAAAAAATGATAGATGGAATTGTAAATTTAGGAATTAAACGAATATCGCAATTTGAACTAGCATTAAGGCCGGATAACAATCACAAAGGAATGACTGCATCAGGCATGATTGTCATCAATCCACCTTGGAAATTGCATGAGCAAATGCAAACAATCTTACCGTGGCTATCCAATATTCTTGATACAGATAAAACGGGCAATATACTGATTAAAAAATTAGTGACAGAATAAATTGACGGGTTAATAAACAAAATGCGAGGTTTTCTCGCATTTTAAATAATTATAAAGAAAATGTTAAAACTGAAATTATGGAAAAAAATGGCATGCAAATAAATAGATCCATAAAATAATAGTTAATAATAGAGATAAAAATACCGCTGCTGAACCATAATCTTTAGCTCGACCTGATAACTCATGCCTTTCCTTGCCTATACGATCAACAACACACTCAATTGCACTATTAATTAGTTCAACAATCATGACTACACCTATCGAGCCAAGTAATAAAATACGTTCATAAATTGAAAAATCGATTAGCATTACAATAATATAAGCGACTATTAATAAAATTAATTCTTGCCGAAATGCAGCTTCATACCTAATAGCCGATTTGAAGCCTTTTAAAGAATATTTAGTTGCATTAAAAATACGTTGTAAACCTGTCGATTTTTCCATCATAGCATTCCAAATTTAAAATTATCTAACATATCCGTAATTCATTAGCCTTTGAAATCTTCTCTCCAATAAAACAGATACATCCATATTTTCCAGCTCGTCAAGATCACTTAGTAGCTGCTTTTTCAATGAAGTAGCTACTGTACTATAATCACGATGCGCACCACCAAGAGGTTCAGGCACAATAGAATCAATAAGATTTAATTTAAGTAATTTATCAGCTGTCATATTCATGGCTTCAGCAGCAACTGATGCTTTATCTGCGCTTTTCCATAATATAGAAGCGCAGCCTTCAGGAGAAATCACAGAATAGGTACTGTACTGTAGCATATTCACTTTATCTGCTACACCAATAGCAAGTGCGCCACCAGATCCACCTTCACCAATTACAGTACAAATTGTTGGCACTTTTAAACGTGACATTTCACGTAGGTTACGCGCTATCGCTTCAGCTTGACCTCGTTCTTCCGCACCAATACCAGGATAAGCACCAGGCGTATCGATAAAAGTAATAATAGGTAATTTAAAGCGTTCAGCTAATTGCATTAATCTTAGTGCCTTACGATATCCTTCCGGAGCAGGCATACCAAAATTACGATAAATTTTTTGCTTGGTCTCACGACCTTTTTGATGACCAATAACCATAACAGCACGATCATCAATACGTGCAATTCCACCTACAATAGCTTTATCATCAGCATAAGCACGATCACCGGCTAATTCATCAAAATCAGTGAAAATCTCTTTAATATAATCTAAGGTATAAGGTCGGTTTGGATGCCGAGCTAATTGTGCAACATCCCAAGGGGACAAGTTTGCAAATATTTTTTTAGTTAATTCACGACTTTTTTGATTTAACTGTTTAATTTCTTTATCTAAATTGATATCTAATTCAACTTGTTGTGAATCAATATTCTTTAAGGAATTAATTTTTGCTTCTAATTCCGCTATCGGCTTTTCAAATTCCAAAAAATTGCTCATAACGATTATGATTGCCTCTTGTGTTATTTGTATTTCCTAAAAAATACACTACTAAATACAGTATACTGACTATTTCTTAAGATAAAATTAAGCCAATTCTACTATGTAATACGCATTAAAGTCACCAATATTTATTTCAGTAAGCTTTAAGATATATTAAAATCATTTTACCTAATTCTATTGATATAAATTTTATTCTGAGTTGTTGATGAAAAATACATCACTGATATATATGGGCTATTCGAACTCAAATTCAATACGCTCATTTCCAAGTAATGTTTTCAACTCTACGATTAAAGCATCTTCAGGAACTATACGCCAAGTTGTTCCAAATTGGATTCGAACGACCGAATCATCTCGATGATAATAAAGATTAACCGGTACACTACCATGTCGATGAGGCTCTAAAATCTGTTGTAAACGCTGTAATATTGAACGATTAGCTTCAGCTTCAGTTAATGTAATAGCCAAGCCCTTAACATATTTAGCTCGAGCATCTTTCAAATCAACAATATCGCGAACAGACATCTTTAGTCCACCATTAAAATCATCGGGGCTAACTTGACCTGACACTATCAGAATTTTATCTTTAACTAAAAGATGTCCAAACTTTTCTAAAGAATCGGCAAATAACATGCCATCAATCCGACCAGAACGATCATCTAAAGTAAACAGACCAATTTTATTGCCTTTTTTGGTAATTCTAACTCTCGCATCAGCAACTATTCCTGCGAAAGTTGCTGTCTTTCCCCAACCAGTTGGTGCAGCTTCACTAATGCGTACGCCACCTGCATAACGATTGAGTTCTTTCAAATAT
This sequence comes from Gilliamella sp. wkB292, assembly GCF_001690235.1. Lineage (NCBI taxonomy): Bacteria > Pseudomonadati > Pseudomonadota > Gammaproteobacteria > Orbales > Orbaceae > Gilliamella > Gilliamella sp. wkB292. The sequence continues at coordinate 115,641 of NZ_LZGO01000055.1, read as the reverse complement.
TGCGTAACCGGATGGCCGGTTAGATAAAGTCCTAAAGCATCTCTTTCGCCATCAAGTAATACTTGAGCTGGTAGCTCTGGTACCGCTGCATAAGCGTGTTCAACTTGTTCAGGCTCTTGTGCTAATACACCAAACATATCTTCTTGGCCAATATTTTGCGCTTTGGTATATTGCTCAGCTGCCTGCATGGCATCACTAATGCTATGTAAAATTGCTGCCCGATGCGGTCCTAATTTATCAAAAGCACCGGCCATAGTTAGCTTTTCTAGTACACGTCGATTGATTTTTTTCATATCTGTACGTGCACACAGTTCAAAAATATTTTTAAAATAGCCACCACTGTTTCGTGCTTCAACAATTGCTTCAATTGGTCCTTCACCAACGCCTTTTATTGCACCAATACCATAAACAATTTCGCCTTTGTCATTGACATGAAAATGGTATAAACCGCTATTAATATCTGGAGGATTAACTTTTAGTCCCATTCGTAGGCATTCATCAACCAAGCCCACAATTTTATCGGTATTATCCATATCTGCTGTCATAACAGCTGCCATGAATTCAGCTGGATAATGGGTTTTCAGCCATAATGTTTGGTAAGACACCAGTGCATAGGCGGCAGAGTGTGATTTATTAAAACCATAACCAGCAAACTTTTCAACCAAATCAAAAATATGCATTGAAAGTTCACCATCCACGCCTTGTTTTTCTGCTCCTTCTTTAAAAACAGAACGTTGTTTAGCCATCTCTTCTGGTTTCTTTTTACCCATAGCACGGCGCAGTAGATCAGCACCGCCTAAGGTATAACCGGACAAAGTTTGTGCTATTTGCATGACCTGTTCTTGATATAAAATAATGCCATAAGTTGGCTCTAAAATAGGTTTTAATGACTCATGTTGATATTTTATATCGGGATAAGAAACATCTTCTCGCCCATGTTTACGATCGATAAAATTGTCTACCATTCCTGACTGTAAAGGTCCCGGGCGAAATAATGCTACTAAAGCAATCATATCCTCAAAACAGTCTGGTTTTAAGCGCCGAATTAAATCCTTCATGCCACGCGATTCTAGCTGAAATACTGCTGTTGTTTCGGCTTTTAGCAATAAATCAAAAGAGTCTTTATCATCAAGAGGAATGCGCGTAATATCAACAAGTTCTTTCCCTTCTCGAATTTGACGTTCATTAATCATTTTGATAGCCCAATCAATAATGGTTAATGTGCGCAATCCAAGGAAATCAAACTTAACTAAGCCGGCATATTCAACATCATTTTTATCAAATTGAGTAACAGGATGATGCCCTTCGGGGTCACAATAAATAGGTGAAAAATCGGTAATTTTTGTTGGTGAAATCACAACACCACCGGCATGTTTACCAGCATTGCGAGTCACACCTTCTAATTGACGAGCAATATCAATTAGCGACTTAACCTCTTCGTTATTATCATACAATTCTTGTAGTTGTGGTTCGAGTTCAAATGCTTTAGCCAGTGTCATACCTGGATCTAAAGGAATCAATTTAGAAATACGATCGACAAACCCATAAGGATGGCCAAGCACTCGCCCCACATCTCGAATAACTGCTTTAGCCGCCATAGTACCAAATGTAATAATTTGAGATACCGCATCACGACCATACATATCGGCAACATGATCAATAACCAAATCACGTTTTTCCATGCAAAAATCGACATCAAAGTCAGGCATTGATACACGTTCAGGATTTAAAAAACGTTCAAAAAGTAAGTCAAAGGCTAGCGGATCTAGATCTGTTATTTTTAATGCATAAGCCACTAATGAACCTGCGCCCGAACCTCGACCAGGGCCTACTGGGATATCATTATCTTTTGACCATTGAATAAACTCCATCACGATCAAAAAATAACCGGGAAACCCCATTTGATTAATAACATTAAGTTCGGTTTCTAAGCGCTCATCATATTCTGCTCGTTTTTGTGCTCTAATATCTGGATCAGGAAAAAGAAACGCTAGCCGTTCTTCTAGGCCTTCACGAGATTTATAGACTAAAAAATCTTCAGTAGACATATCCCCTGTTGGAAATTTAGGTAAAAAATATTCACCCAAACGTATAGTCACATTGCAGCGCTTAGCTATTTCTACACTATTTTCTAAAGCTTCAGGAATATCTGAAAACAACTCACACATTTCCTGTTCACTACGCAGGTACTGTTCTGGTGAATAGTTTTTAGGACGATTAGGATCTTCAAGAGTATTGCCATCATGTATCGCTACGCGAATTTCATGGGCCTCAAAATCAGAAGGTTGTAAAAAACGAACATCATTGGTCGCAACAACCGGCAACATATATTGTTCAGCAAGTTTTACCGCGCTATGAATAAACAACTCTTCGTTGTTACGTTTAGTACGAACTAACTCAAAATAAAAGTGATCATGAAAATTTTCTTGATAAAAATTAATAGCATTATCGATTATAGACGGATTATTACGAATAATACCTATACCAATATCACTTTCCCGCCCCGCTAAAATTATAAGTCCAGTACGATATTGAGCTAACCACTGTTGATCAACAACTGGCATATCACCAATATATCCTCTTTCATAAGCTTTAGAGATAAGTAATGTCAGATTTTTGTAACCTTCATTATTAGCAGCAAGTAGAGTTAATCGATAAATATCATCCGGTAATTGTGAGCTTCTAATTGCTAAATCAGCACCAATAATCGGCTTAATTCCTTTAGCCATCGCAGATCCATAAAACTTAACCAAACCACAAAGGTTGGTAAAGTCGGTAATAGCAAAAGCAGGCATATGCAATTGATTAACTTCATTAACCAATGCCCCCACTTTAGCGATACCATCAACCATTGAAAAGTCACTATGTAGATGAAGATGAATAAACTTAGGCTCTGTCATATTTATCAGAAATAATTATGCTAAAAAATTGTGAGCGATTATATCACAAGCAATAGTAATATTCTTACTTCTGTTTATAAACATGTTTTGTTTGAATTGAAAAAAATAGAAAGAATCTTTTTAATAACTTTGAACGATGAAAAGAATTAAAACTATACCACCGATAATCTATTTTATCGGTGGATAATCATTAACTAAATTTTCTTAAATAACACTGAACCATTAGTTCCGCCAAAACCAAATGAATTACAAAGTGCATATTCTAAGTTTTTGACCTGACGAGCGGTATGCGGTACATAATCAAGATCACAGCCTTCATCAGGATTATCTAAATTAATTGTTGGTGGTACAGCCTGATCGCGTAATGCCAATACCGTAAAAATAGACTCAACAGCACCCGCAGCTCCAAGTAAATGACCAATCATTGATTTAGTCGAACTTACCATTACTTTGTTGGCATTTTCTTTAAAAATACTTTTAACTGCTTGTGTTTCTGCTTTATCACCAGCTGGCGTTGATGTACCATGAGCATTAATATAACCCACTTGCTCAGGTGTTATTCCTGCGTCACGAATCGCACATTTCATGGCTAATGCTGCACCACTACCATCTTCTGGTGGTGAAGTCATATGATAAGCATCTGCGCTCATACCAAAGCCAACAACTTCTGCATAAATTTTTGCACCGCGTTTTTTGGCATGCTCATACTCTTCTAAAAACATAATGCCGGCACCATCACCCAGTACAAAACCATCACGATCTTTATCCCATGGTCGACTTGCCGCTTTAGGATTATCATTATTAGTTGATAATGCGCGCGCTGCACCAAAACCACCAATACCAAGTGGCGTACTCGCTTTTTCACCACCGCCAGCAAGCATACCATCAGCATCACCATAGGCTATCATACGTGCTGCATGACCAATATTGTGTACACCTGAAGAACAAGCAGTTGCAATTGTAATACTTGGTCCTTTTAATCCATAAATAATCGATAAATGACCAGCTATCATATTAACTATGGTAGAAGGTACAAAAAACGGACTAATTTTACGCGGACCACCATTAATTAAAGCACTATGATTTTCTTCAATTAATCCAAGTCCACCAATACCTGAACCAATAGCACAACCAATACGTTCTGCATTTTCTTCCGAAATTTCAATACCCGCATCTTTCATTGCTTGTATACCAGCAGCAATGCCATATTGGATAAAATAGTCCATTTTACGAGCATCTTTACGTGAAATATTATAATCTTCGCCATTAAAATTTTTAACCATAGCGGCGAAGCGCGTTGCGAAAGGGGCAGTATCAAAGTGTTCTATTAGTTCAACACCACTTTGACCAGCTAAAAGTGCTTGCCAAGTGGATTCAACTGTATTACCTACCGGAGATATCATGCCCATTCCGGTGACAACAACTCTGCGTTTAGACACATTGTCCTCCAGAAAAGGATTGAAATGAAATTTGAATCATTGAAAATTTTATTTTGAGTTTTCAATACATGAATATTAATTTTTATCTAAAAATTAAAGACACAAATACAAACTAGGCGATCATTTGACCGCCTATTATGAAAACTCTGCTAACCTTATTGATTTGCAGTAATATAATCAATTGCTGATTGTACAGTTGTAATTTTTTCAGCTTCTTCATCAGGAATTTCAGTATCGAATTCTTCTTCTAAAGCCATAACTAATTCAACTGTATCAAGAGAGTCAGCGCCAAGATCTTCAACAAAAGAAGATTCATTCTTAACTTCGTCCTCTTTCACACCAAGTTGCTCAACAATAATTTTCTTAACTCGCTCTTCAATAGTGCTCATACTCTTTTTTTTCCTATAAATATCGCCAAAAGTGGCGGTGAATGTAAGTTTATAAAATGTTGAAAAAGATGCAAATCATTTTTCAACCCAATTGCTTATTTTTTGCTCAAAAAGTCAAAATATTGGCTTATTCTACACTATTCTGATCAATTACACCATATACATGCCACCATTGACATGTAAAGTTTCACCAGTAATATAAGATGCTTCATCAGAAGCCAAGAATGCAACAGCATTGGCTATCTCTGACGGCTCTCCTAATCGCCCAGCTGGCACTTGTGCTAACGTCACGGCTTTTTGCTCATCGGTTAATGCTTCAGTCATATCTGTTGCAATGAATCCAGGCGCTACCACATTAACCGTAATACCTCGAGATGCAACTTCACGAGCTAATGATTTACTAAAACCAATTAATCCTGCTTTAGCTGCCGCATAGTTAGCTTGACCTGCATTACCCATTGTGCCAACAACAGAACCGATTGTAATAATTCGTCCATAACGTTTTTTCATCATAGATCGCATTAAAGCTTTAGATAGACGGAACACTGAGGTTAAATTGGTATCTAAAATAGATTGCCACTCTTCTTCTTTCATTCGCATTAATAAATTATCACGAGTGATACCAGCATTATTCACTAAAATATCAATATCACCAAATTCAGTTTTAATAGCATTAATGACCGATTCAATCGATGCTTCGTCAGTCACATTTAAAGCAAAACCTTTGCCATGTGTACCTAAATATTGACTGATTGCTTCAGCACCTTTTTCTGTTGTTGCAGTACCAATAACGGTTGCACCACAAGCAACTAACTTTTCAGCAATCGCTTTACCTATCCCGCGACTTGCACCAGTAACTAAAGCAATTTTTCCTGATAGGTTCATAACTACCCCTTTTATCTTCTATTTAGTATTTTCTATTGCAACATCTAATGACGCTTTATCATTTACCGCACATGCTGATAACGAATCAACAATACGTTTAGCCAATCCAGTTAGTACTTTACCTGGCCCTATTTCAACTAATAGTGTTACACCTTGTTTAGCCATTTGCTCAACAGTTTCTGTCCAACGAACTGGGCTATAAAGCTGCGCAATCAATGCGGCTTTAATTTTTTCTGCTGAGGATTCAATCTTAACATCAACGTTATTAATAACCGCAAATTTTGGCGTGTTGAAAGTAATTTCATTCAAGGCAATAGCTAATTTTTCGGCTGCGGGCTTCATCAATTCACAGTGGGAAGGAACACTAACAGCTAATGGTAAAGCACGTTTAGCACCTGCTTCTTTGCAAAGTACGCCAGCACGCTCTACTGCTTCTTTATTACCTGCAATAACAACTTGCCCTGGTGAATTAAAATTGACAGGTGCAACGACTTGACCTTGGGCTGCTTCGTCACAAGCTTTACGGATCGAATCGTTATCTAAACCGATAATGGCATACATCGCACCAGTTCCAGTTGGTACAGCCTCTTGCATAAGTTTGCCACGCAATTCAACTAATTTAATTGCATCTTTAAAATCAATCACGCCAGCACATACCAATGCCGAATATTCACCTAAGCTATGTCCTGCCATAAATTCAGGTTGTGCACCATTAACACTTTGCCAAACTCTAAAAGTAGCAACTGAAGCAGCTAATAAAGCAGGTTGTGTTTGCCATGTTTTGTTAAGTTCCTCAACTGGACCTTGTTGTACCAGATCCCATAAATCGTAACCTAATACTTGTGACGCTTCGTCAAAAGTAGATTTCACAATTGGATAATTGTCAGCAAGATCTTTTAACATACCGACGGCTTGTGAACCTTGTCCTGGAAAAACCATTGCAAATTTGGTCATTTTTAAATCCTTGAATACTCAAAATAATTTTTGTTTAAAATCTAACGAGCGCAGAGCCCCAAACAAAACCGCCACCAAAAGCTTCTAATAAGATTAGTTGGCCTCGCTTAATACGCCCATCTCGCACACCTGTATCTAATGCACATGGGACTGATGCGGCTGAAGTGTTGCCTTGTTTATCTAAAGTGACAATAACTTTACTTAAATCCATATCTAAACGTTTTGCGGTGGCTGAAATAATTCGTAAATTTGCTTGATGTGGTACTAACCAATCTAAATCGGATTTATTAAAGGAATTTTCTGTTAATAATTCATCGACTAAATTTGAAAGTTCTTTGACAGCAATTTTAAATACATCATTGCCTTGCATAGTCATATAAACGGGATCATTCATATCACGGCGATCAACATAAGGATATTTTAATAACTCGCCGTAACGACCATCAGCATGAAGATGTGAAGCAATAATGCCTGGTTCTTGAGAAGCACCAACCACAACCGCACCTGCACCATCGCCAAAAATGATAATTGTTCCACGATCTGTTGGATCGACGCCACGAGTTAGCATGTCCGAACCAACCACTAATGCATATTTAATTGCACCACTTTTTATATATTTATCGGCAATATCAAGTGCATAGACGAACCCCGAACATGCAGCAGAAACATCAAAAGCAATGACATCTCCAATAGCTAATTTTGCTTGCAGTTCGGTGGCTGAGCTAGGAAAGGCATTTACTGAAGTTGCAGTGGCAACAATAATCATACCTATCTCATTTTTATCAATCTTTGCCATTTCAATAGCATTTAAAGACGCTTCATAAGCCATAGAAGTTACTGTTTCGTCTGGTGCTGCAATGCGTCGTTCTTTTATTCCTGTTCGTGTTGTGATCCATTCATCACTAGTATCGACCATTTTTTCAAGATCAGCATTGGTTCTTATCTGTTTCGGAAGATAACTCCCTGTTCCTAATATCTTTGTATACATCTAATTATTCGCTCTTAGGTAGTACGGAAGAAAGGCTGCTTGCAATCTTCTCAGGTATATTGGTTTGGATAGCCAAAATAGCTTGTTCTATTGCTGCAAAGAATGATTTTTGATTAGCACTACCATGACTTTTAATCACAATGCTTTGAAGCCCAAGCAAACATGCGCCATTATATCGTCCGGGATCTAAATAACCAAAATTTTTAGAAACCTTTCTTTGTAACCACTTACTTAATAGTTTCATTAATAATGAATTATGACCAATAGATAACTTAAATGAAGACATGAAAATTTTAAGTAAACCTTCTACTGTTTTTAATGTCACATTACCCACAAAGCCATCACAGACTAGTACATCGGTTTTACCAGTTAAAAGCTCGTTACCTTCTAAATAGCCGATATAATTAATATTATCATTCGATTTTAAAATCGCTGCTGCAGCGCGTATTTTATCCAAACCTTTTGTATCTTCTTCACCAATATTAAGTAAAGCAACTCTAGGATGATCAATTTTGAGCACTGTTTTGGCTAAGATCTGCCCCATTATGGCAAATTGCACTAACATATCACTATCACACTGAGCATTAGCACCTAAATCTAATACTACTGTATTTTGATTATTTAATGCTGGAATGATGGCAACTAATGCAGGACGATCAATACCAACTAGTGCATGTAATAATAGCTTAGACAGTCCCATCAATGCACCAGTATTACCAGCGCTAACGCAAGCTTGAGCTTGGTTATTTTTAACCAATTCTAGTGCTATTCTCATTGATGAGCCATGGCTATGCCGAATGGCATAAGCTGGTTTCATATCATTAGCAATCACAGATGTTGATTCGATCAACGTGAGTCGATGGTCTTGTTGATATTGCTTAACAAACTTTGCATTTTCTTTAGATAAAAAAAGATTAATTTCTGTTGGATCACCCACCAGAAAAATAGAGAGATTTGGATAACAATTTAGTGCTTGTATTGCAGCAGGAACAATCACACGAGGACCAAAGTCCCCGCTCATAGCATCTAACGCAATGGTTAGATTATCCAAAATGTCACCTGAAGATTTCTAATGACTAAATAATTATTTAGAAATCACTTTACGACCACGATAATAACCATCAGCGGTTACGTGATGACGTAAATGTGTTTTGCCTGATTCATCAACTGAGATATTAGCAGCAGTTAATGCATCATGAGAACGACGCATACCACGTTTTGCACGAGTTTTACGATTCTGTTGAACAGCCATGGATTTACCCCTTATTCTTTAAACTAACTAAAATTGCAAATGGATTCGGCTTTTCATTCTCAACAGGAATTTCACCAAATACCATATCTGCCTCTGACACTTCGCAGTGTTTACTATCATGCACCGGCGCAATTGGTAACGAGAGAATAATTTCGTCCTCAAGTAACGCTAATATATCTACCTCGCCAAACTCGTTCATAAAAACGGGTTCATAATGTTCCGGTAACGCCTCTGCCTGAGCATCGCTCTTAACAGGACTAAATTTATTCATCACATGAACTTCAGTGATAAAAGGTTTAAAACAACGTTGACAAATAAGCTCCAACGTTACTTTTGCATCAATTGCGATAACACAAAGTTTCTGTTCATCGTAATAAAAAGACAAACTACACTCAATATCGCTTTTCAGACTTTCAACCCTTGTTGCACTTTGCGCTGGATAGTATCCAACATAATCAAGTCGTTTTTGTGCCGCTTTGACAGGGTCAATTGTTAATGGCAATTTATTTTGCATAAGATAAGCTTGCTACCTTGAAAATTATTTTGTGTAGTTAAAAACTACACAATGCCGTAAGGCGCGCATCTTACCTTTAAATGACCATTTCGTCAATGGGCGCAAGTAATATTATTTGTATTAGTTATTGATTATTCCTCTAATATTTTATCAAATATATTTATTCCAATTTCGTGAAAGGTTTAATATAAAAAATACAATTTTGACTATTAAAAATACCCATGAAAGTTTAAGACAATCGCCCAAAGCTATCTTTGACTATAGCTTGGAAATCTTCAAAGGTTTTGCTATTTAATAAACGTTTGGTTGAACGCTCCTTCACTAAATTGACAAACAAATTATAAATTCGCATCGCATCTTCATATTCATCCTTACTAATTGCTAATAAAAAAATGACGTGTGCAACTTCATTTTTATCCCATATGATTCCTTGTGGCGCTAATATGGTTGTCACAACCGTCTTTTTGGCTAACAAACCTACTGAGTGTGGAATAGCAATATTTTCACCTAATAATGTCGAAACAATCGCTTCGCGTTCAATGACAGAATGATAAAAAGATGCATCGACATATCCATGCTTTTCTAAACGATGACAAACCACTTTAAAAAGCTCTGATTGTGTTATTGGTTTATCCATGATAAGAAAAAAATTTTTATCGAAAAAACGCTCGATCAAATGGGGCATTGTTCTATCTATCATAGCCAATCGTCCTAATTGCTCGAGTTGATAGGTAGTTGGAAATGGCGCTATTTTAACAATCTGCTTATCTTTTTCAGTCAAGCGTACGGTTGAGACAATAAAATCTTCCTCAATATTTGTTAACTGCTCATATTCTCGATAGGAAAGTATACGACTAATTTGAATATGTGGAAAATCTCGCTTAATCTTCGATTCAATCATACGTAAAGTTGCATTACCAAGATCGCTCACTAGCAGTATTTGAGCATACCTTTCATGACCTGCACTATAGTTACGTTCTAATGCGACACCAATGTGCACAGCCAAGTAACTGATCTCATCTTCTGTCATTTTTGATTCGGTATATTTTTCAGTATTTGCTAGTGCTGATAAGGTAATATCATAAGCAAACGGATAATATTGTTTTATTTCTTGCAATAAAGGATTTGTTGTACGAATTTGATATTTCACGCGCGATAGCATCGATGAAACATGAATTGACATATCTTCGAATAATTTTTCATCCTCCAATAAATTATAGTGATAAGTATGATTAATATAAGATAAAATATGTTTTACAAGTGCTAAACTTTTTGCTTGATTTGGCGAATCAATAATGGTGCGAGACATGATTTGAACGCATAAATAATTCAACTCAGCTTGAGAAAGTACACTACCTAAAAAATAAGAAAACTCTTCAGAAATCTCTTGAGCTGCGCCAATAACAGTACTATTAATCTGATCTATTTGATAATCAATTAACTCATAACCTTGCGTAATTCGGCTAATTGAAACAGCACAACTATAAAGTAAATAGCTTTGTCCTTCAGCGTTTAATTTTAATTCAAAACGCTCAATTTGATCTTGCAATACCTTTGCTAAATAATCCAACTCAATATCATTTAATATATGTTTTTGAAGTCTACCAATTGTTAAAGTATCTTCCGCCATATATCGTTGCCATAAAATATCGGTTAAACATGCTCGAATGGAAGACTCTTCACCAATTAAACGCATACCATAATAGGGACGGTTTTCTAATTGCAAATTATACTTATCTAAATATTGTTTAACTTCAATCACATCATTTTGCAACGTACTACGACTTAAAAACCATTTATCAGCAATATCATCTAATTTGACAGAATTAGATTGTGTGAGAAAAGCGATTATTAATGCAACTATCCTTTCTTTGCTTGTTCTTGGAATATTTTCTATTGAATGCGAATTAGTTAAAGCTGCATAACGTTTAGCATCAGATATTAGCAGTTGATAACCAATATTTTTAGTATAATCAATTTGCGCGCCATAATGACGTAAAATATCATTAAGTGCTGAAATGTCAGTACGAATAGTACGAGTAGATACCGAAAAACGGTTAGCGAGTTCCTGTTGAGGCAGCGTTTCGTTTTTTATGGTATCAAATAAATACGCTAATCGCTGATAAGAAAACAGCACTTTAGATGACATTATTTATCCTACCAATTTTTGTGTAATTGCCAAAAGTTTTTCAACATCAGCAGTGCGCGTTTCTCCTGTCGCTTGATTAATAATAGAACTATAAATATGTGGGATAATCCTTTTCACACCAGCATCTAAAGCTATCTTCAAAATGACTTCATAGTTGTCTAAATCGATTCCCCCTGTGGGCTCGAGATAAAAATCTTGTTCAGCACAACACTTTGCCACATATTCAAATTCGGCTCGATGTTTTAATCCACCCATTGGAAAAAATTTGATTGAACTTCCGCCCATATCTTTGAGTAACGCAATTGCTGTTTCAATCGGTACCTCACCCTTGGTAGTTTTACTACTTAACGGGCCAGTAGCAATATTGACCAATCCAATTCTACCCGTTGGTGATACTAAGCCATTAATCACAGTCTCTTTTTGACCTAACAATGCACGGCTAGTCCCTACACCAGTAAATACTTGATTGACATGTTGCGGTTGAAGAACTGCTGATATTTCAGATACCATAGTTGACTGATTTGGATCGCCAGCGCCTAAACCAACTGAAATTGCATTATCAATTGCTTGCGCATATTTTTTCATATCGGTTATTGCTGATTGATTATCACAATAGTTTTTCGATAAAATACCGACTACAACATGAGTTTGTGCTGCTTCATAAACGGCTTTAGCATTATCAATTGAATTAGCCAGAACATTTAAACAGACACGATCATTATAATAATTAGGTGTCAGTTGCATCATTTTACTCCTAGTATAATACGTTTAATTTTATTATAAATAATGTCAAGTTGAGCAGAAGTTACACTACGTACATCAACATCAACTTTACCTTCGTTAGCTTTATATTCGCGAAAATAAACAGCAATTTCACCTTGCTTCATTAATTCAACTATTTCGATAGCGCTTTTACCTATTACAGTGGCATCAAATGCGATTTCTGTTCGAGCAATATCTCGCCCTGCACTATCCCAAACAACTTTGGCTAATACGCCAGGTAAAGCATTAAGATTATCAATAAATGGGGCCATTTTACTCACCATTTGCTGACCAGTTTCTTGCTTAGGATCGTTAACATAAAGTTCAATGGCTTTAGTTAAACCTAAAATACCCTCTTTCCCCACTTTCATTGGGCGTCCAATTCCTTGAGATTGCAGTTTTAACCATTCAATCGCTTGATGACGGCCTATCACTAAACCACTAGTCGGCCCTTCAATTGCTTTTGCACCACTATAAATAACTAAATCGGCACCTTGTTGATAATAGGCTTGCAAATCCTCTTCTGCGGCAGCATCAACAATCAGAGGTATATTATGTTTTTTGGCAATTAAAGCAGTTTGCGCAACCGTTAACATACTTTTTTGTACACAATGATGAGATTTAACATATAAAATGGCTGCTGTATCGGCATTAATTAATGATTCGATATGTTCTGGCTTACATTCATTAGCGTAACCTGCCTCTACTACAATGCCGCCACCTAAAGACACCATTGTACCAATTGGCGCCCCAAAATTGACGTTATGTCCTTTAGGAACAATAATTTCACGGGGTACATATTTATCAGACGAATGGAGATTAAATAATAGATCGTGATCATCCTTAATAATAAACCCTGCAACAGCTTGTGCTATACCTGCTGAAGCACATGAAACCACAACCGCACTTTCGACATTGAGTAATTTGGCAATATATTGCCCTGTTTTATCAACTAAATCTTTGATTTCAAAATATTCGCTTAATCCCTGCGATACCGTATCCACTACTTCAGGTCTTGGTGTTGAAACACCTAATATAGTCATACGCCCTGATGCGTTAATGACCTTTTTTAAATGATATTGACTATAAACGTCTTTTTCAGTTTGAGATTCTGAGCGCATTTTTACTACCTTCTTCTGTTATTTCTATGTATAACGAATGTTTTGTCGTATCAGCAACAATCGATGCTAGAGGCACGAATTGTTCATGACTTTGTCTGACTTCACCGTCTGAATCAGCTAACTCAATAGCTTGTTGTTTAATATCAAAAACAGTCAAATCAGCATCATAACCAACAGTTAACTTGCCTTTATTTTTAAGACGCAAAACTTGTGCCGCATTTTGAGTAACACTATCAAGAATTCTTTTTCGGCTATAACCAAGACAAATAAACTTGGTCATTACATTTGCTAAACTAAATACGGGGCCTTGTAAGCGATTTTTGGAATAAATGTCGGAACTAATTGTATTAGGATAAATATCCAAGCACTTGGCACGCTCGGCGACAGCAAAGCTAAAGCTTTCTCCACCATGACCAATATCTAAAATGACGCCACGTTCAATAGCTCGTTTGATTGAATCTCGCAAATTGTTCTGTTTATCAAATATTTGATTTGGCTTACCATTAAAACAGTGAGTAATAATATCGCCTTTAGTTAATAAATCGGCAATTTCATCCAGCTCTGGCGGATTATTCCCGACATGAATCATCAGAGGTAAACCGGTTTTTCTCTGCATCTCTTTCGCTTTGATTAATGGTAAAATACCATTTTCACCCACCACACTCCGGCTCATCCTAACTTTTATTCCAATAATAAAATGTGGATATTTAGCTAAAGTTTTGTCAAATAACGCGACATCAATATCTTGCATATCGGCAAGTTCATTTTGTCTAATTAAACCAATCTTTGAGATATTCAAAAATGAATAAACATGAGTCTGCGCTTGCTGAGCTAGTTGATAGAACGCATCAACATCAAGTGCGCCAACACTACCTGCATCCACAACAGAAGTTACGCCAGCTTTAACCCCAATTAAATCAGGCTCATCATGATAGATGGGTGAACGCGCAAAGCAATGAGTATGAGAGTCGATCCATCCGGCACTGACATAATATTTCTGTTTTAGGTCTAAAATGCGAATAGTTGGATCTGAAATGACACTGTCTATTTTGACAATTTTTCCTTGATAAATAGCAATGTCGGTTATCGAGTCATCAATTAATATGGCGTTTTTTATAATTAAATCATACATAAGTTGTTCCAAATCCGCTGTAATTTAACTAACTACAGCGGAGAGTTAACATTAGACAATAGGAAATATTCCACCAAAAATCATCGCACCTAAAATTGCACCACCAGTGATTGGTTTTTTCCATACATAAAAGAGTAATGCACCCAGTAAAGAACCTATACCAATAGGAATTGAAGCTACCATAGCTGATAAAATAATCATTGGCCCTAAGAATCGTCCCGATGCATTACCGGCGCCCATCATCACATCAGCACCAAAAGTCGATCCACTGCCACTATTAACAGTAAATTTTCGGATAAGAATAATAATTGCGCCAATCAATGCACCTAAAACTAATCCAGTCGCTAATGCAGCTAAAAAGTTTTCAACAGGAAAGGTATAACCGCCCGCTAGCAATAATGCCGGTACACCTAATCCAATACCTGTTTGTAAAGCGCCACCAATGTCTAATATGCCAACTAATGAACCTTCGATAACGCGAGCAAACAAAAAACTAGCGCCAAATGCTGCAACTGCACCATAATCACCAGTTGTCATTCCTGATTTGAGCATTGCAACAAACGCAATCTCATTAAATGCACCTATACCATATACATAAAAAGTATGCGTTCCAGCAAAAATACCTGCTGATAAAAGTCCACAAATAATCGGGAATGACCAATCGGCATACCAAAAACTTTTATTAATGGTTGTTTGAGTATTCATAATGTGTTATTCCCTATATTATTTAAACCAATAAGACAGACCATCTCGAAATGAATTTATCATCTTCATATCAAAACCGCGAAAATAGCCACTCATTACAAATAGAACAATGACCGCGACTAACATAATCTTCATAACACGATTCCAGCCACTGTCATCAACACCTTTACCAATTAGGATACCTAAAACTAAGCCCGGTACAGCATTACCCATAATCAATTGCGCAAGTCCACCAAACAATGTCCCCCAAAAACCACTACGACGACCAGCATCTAACGCTGCCAACCAAAAGATCACTGGCATTACTGTTGCCACAAGCAGATTTGCCGCAGGGACTAATACTTTCGTCGCTGTAATTTTTAATGAATCAGGAATAACAGAAGTGGTGGTATTTAAAAATAACACCACTATGACGCCGATAAATGCACAAGCTAATGCCATTTTTTTAGGATCATGTAGCGTTTCGGCAAGATTACGATTTTTTATCATCAATAACGATGCTCCCCAGTTGGGGATAATTCGGTGATCGACATCTTGGGTAAAAGAGCCCGCAGCCACTGATGATGCCCATGCATTAAAAAAGAAACCCAGACCAAATGAGAAATGTGCCGCAGGATCACCTTCACAAGAATTAAGTTCGCCAAGTGTTCGAAAAGCCCCCATGCCTTGATAGGTTGGCGCATGAAACATTCGAGCCGCCCCCGCACCAACGCCAAAACCACAAAGTCCACCAATAATAATAGACTTTAATGCAATAATTAGAATTTCCATCATTTCCCTTATACGTTATGTTATTCAGATTTAAATTCAATATCCGCAAGATCAACAAAACTTACATTAACAGAGACATCAAGAGTGACGTCGTAAAGGGTTCTTTTCCTTGGCAGAAAAACAAACAAAAAGCGCTCAGTGGTTATCATTTGTTTTGCTGATACAACTTGAATATCTTGTGGTTCAATACGTAATACAATATTGCCAATATGGTTAAACACCTCTTTTTGAACCTGACTTAATGCTATTGCAAATGCCCGTTGTTTAGATTCACCTTTACCATTTACCCTGACATACAACTGTTGTGTTTTTTTCATTTTTATCTTCGCACTTATGGACGTGGATATTTTTTCAAAAATGCTTGTGCGATACGCTTGCCAAGCTCTTGTGTATCCATAAAACCAAAACCAAGAACTTTACAACCATCATTAATCGCAGTCTCACCTTCTTCTATTGATCGCATACCATGGCGTTGTGAATAGCCATATTTATTTTGTGCAGTAATCGCACCAGCACCGCCGCTGCCACAAAACGATAAGCCCAAATCAGCATGCTCGTTATTCATGACATCACCTAATTTCATATCAGCAGCCATACCAGGAATAACAATTGCCCTGCAACCTTCTACAGAGTTAATCCCTTCGGCAATCTTTTGCCCTTTTCCCATTCTATCGCCAATAACAATGACTACTTCAGTCATAATATTTCTCCTATTAATTATTGTTTTTAATTGTCTAGTAATCTTTTTAATTCGCCTTAGCCACCTCATAATGCACCGCTAACAAATAGGCCTCTTCCATTGGCAAATTATCAAATAATTTTACTGTTCTACGAGCTAGCGCTAATGATTCCTGTGAAAGTTCATCAAATAAGCTCGGATCAACTTCTGGCAATTTTTCAAGTGTTTTGGCTCGTTGTACCATAGCTTTAACGTGTGAAAGTAACATAGCCTTTTGCACATCATTTTGCGTAATCTGCTGTTCAATCAACCACCCATTTATAATTTTAATAATTTGTGGTGTAACTAATTCTGGTTCAAGATTATCTTCGATCATGCGGAACTTTATTGCTGACATAACAAACATTATTCTCTTCTTTTTTAAGCATGATTTAAGCGTAAATGAAACCACAATTAACGTGGATAGAGACTTTTTCCGTCAACAACAGGAAATTAATTATCATTTATCACAATAAATGGCATCATCTGTGTTTATGGAGGGAAAAATTAAGTTGAACCAAACTAAACTAATTGTTAATTTTGTGAGTTTGATCATAAAAATGGTACATAGGGAGGGAAGTGAAGATTTTTTGTTTTTGGGATTTTATACACAAAGTTTTCGGATTTTAGTGGTTTTGCTTAAATTCAGGATAGGATTCCATACTGAAACGTATCAATTTCCTTAAACTTTTTGATAATGTTTTTTATTCTTTAGGATTTCTGCCGTTAGTAGTTTGGTGATTTTTTCTTTTCAGTGCAAACGCCCGAGTAGGAGGATTTTGTGCTAAATCCCCCAACACCCCCTCGCAGTGTAATAACAAAACGGTCTGCAACTTCCCTCCGCCTTCGTGCGGTTTTACGCACCGTCGCTGATTTGTTCCTGACAAAACAGCGCCTTCCCAAACATCCCTGTTTGGCGTGCTAACCTTACTCAGTTATCGGTACTTTGTAATTGCGCAATAACAGTCACTTTCACAGCCCTTGATAAATAAAATTGGATACACTTCTAAATATTTTTTACAAAACATCTTTTATCTTGGTTAAAAAATGTGTTTTTTGGAGATAAAAATATGTTTTTAATTGAAATTTATTGGCAATAAATTAAATGTTTTATTGATTTAAAACAAAACCTAATCAAGATATCAGTTTCCCGTTTAAATGCTGCCGAGTGAGGGAATTGGCATAGAACATTCGGCAAGACGCCGAATGAGGCGAGGATGTACATGGATGAACGATACTCGCGGTTCGTTAAGTGACAATTTGCGAAGTGAGGATAGTCACACAGTGACCAGCATTTGTACGGGTGTGGGGGACAAATTTTTATGGATAAAATTTGAACAGATGATGACCTCAAAGAGGCGAGCATCATGGATGATACGAGTAGTTTATAAAGTGGGGCTCATACCATCCCCGCTTTACTCGGACGTTTTCACCGAAAAGAAAAAATAACCAAACTACTAACGGCCGAAAACCTAAAGAACAAAAATCAAAAAACGTTATCAAGAAGTTTAAGGAAATTGATATGTTTTAGTATCGGATTCCAAAATCTTTACCAACTACCAGAAGCACCACCACCGCCACTGCGTCCGCCGCCTCCACCACCGAATCCGCCAGAGCCGCCAAAACCACCACTATTACCACCAAAACCTCCGCCTCCACCGCGTCGGTTAATCCCCCCTCCACTTCCTTTAGCCATTAAAATACCACTTAAAATGGTACTTGCCACAAAAGCTAAAAATAATAGTGGTAAAGCAATAGATAGTGGATAGCCATGCCATAATGTAAATCCGCTAACGGAGAGTCCATTGAGTAATCCTGTACTTAAACTTCGTTTCGCACTGATTTTGCCTGAATTAGATAAGATGAAGTTAGCAATGACAAAGCAGAAAAAAAATGAGACTAACCCATAATTAAAAACAGTTGCGCCAAAGTCACTTGCTAACAATGAGTTCAGATTCTGTTGTGGGTCATCATCGGTTGTAGTATCTGAATTATCGATTTTTTGACTTAATACGGTTAAAGCATCATATATGCCTTGATAATAGTTATGTTGTTTAAACTGTGGTGCAAGTTGGTCACGAATAATGTGACTAGCAACCAAGTCGGTAATAGTACCTTCAAGTCCATAGCCGACTTCGATACGCATGCGTTTATCATCTTTGACGATCAGTAATAATATGCCGTTATCTCGACCTTTTTTACCAATTTTCCAGTTAATAAAAACTCTGTCGGCATATTGCTCAATTGTTTCATTATCAAGCTTAGCTATCATCAATACCGCAATTTGTGCACCATCAGTACGTGGTTTTTCAAATGCAATTAAACTTGATTCTAGCTCATCGATTTGTGACGATGTCAGGGTATGCGTGATATCAATAACACGTTGGCTAAAAACGGGGATCTCAGTTAGCCCATAACTGAGCCAACTGATCATCAATAACACGCTGAATACAAATAACCTTTTCATTTATATTTACTGGCCAAAATTGACAGCAGGTGCATCAGAGATCTGTTTTTCATTATCGACGGTAAATTGTTGCTTAGGTTGCTGGCCTAAAATATCTGCAACCCATTTAGTTGGTAGCGTACGGATATAACTGTTGAAATTTTTAACCGTTTCAATGTAGCGCCCTCTTGCTACTGTAATACGATTTTCTGTACCTTCAAGCTGGCTCATCAAATCTTGGTAAAGGGTATTAGCTTTAAGATCGGGATAATTCTCACTTACTGCAATAAGCCTACTTAATGCTGAACTTAAATCGGATTGTGCTTGTTGGAATTTAGAGAATAAAGCGGGATCCGTTAATTGATCAGCATTAATTTGAACTGATCCAACTTTAGCTCGCGCATCAGTTACTTGTGTTAATACTTCTTTTTCGTGAGTTGCATAACCTTTTACCGTATTAACCAAATTAGGCACTAAATCAGCTCGTCTTTTATATTGGTTAATAACTTCTGACCAAGAAGCTGCAACCGCCTCATCTTGAGTTTGAATACTGTTATAATCTTTAAAAAAGATAAATCCACCAATAATAATGAGTACAAGAATAACTAATAAAGATTTTGATTTCATTATAAACCTCTTATAAAGTACTTAACTTTGGTTAAATGTGAATACTAAGTAATTAAGCAACGATAAAAATACATTATTATGACATTCAGTTACTGCTTTAAATAACCATAATGCACAAACGCAGATGGCGTAAAAACAACAATGGACAACTTAATCGATAAAGATGAGATTATTAAAGATAAAGACAAAAATTTATGTCGCTAACTGATTGTTATAATTCACTATATTTCAGTTGCATACCACATGGTTTAAATTAACTGTTAAATATTATATCGAGTTTTAGTAAACTTGCGAAGTGTAATCGAAGGAATTTATGCAAAACACTTCATTGCTTTATTAATGGTTGCTCACAAAGCTATTTATTATAAGTATAACAATCTTTTAATTTTTAACGATAATTATAATCAGATTACTGGCTATAAAATCACTTCAAAACATTCAAGCTCTGCTGGTGCAAAATAGATATCACTATTATTTGGCCGATTATTGGTATTTCGGTGAGTATGTTTGAAGTGTTCAGAGTTTACCCAAGCTTCAAAATCCGCTTTAGTTTCCCACTCTGCAAAAGATGAAAATAGTGTATAGTTTTCTTCTGTTTTTCCTTGTAAGAAATAAAAACGATTAAATCCCTTCATCTCTTTCAAATGGCTATCACGATTTCGCCATATATCAATAAAAGTATCTTCGCTACCACGTTTAATTTTAAAACGATTCATTACTATATACATAAATATCTCCTTTTAATTTACTTATGTCCGATAAAAAAATAGCACGTTTACACGTGCTATTTTAAAAATTAAATCAACAAATTATTGATTGTTGTTTTCTTCCGCTGCAGAGTTAAGTAATTCAGCTAAGTTTGCTGTTGCTTCTTCAGCAGAAACAGTTGTTTGAATGTCATCAGTTGATGGCATTGCACGTTTACGTAAACGCTCTTTATGGTAAGCATAACCCGTACCAGCCGGAATTAATCGACCAACGATAACGTTTTCTTTCAAGCCTCGTAACTCATCATTTTTACCAGCAACAGCTGCTTCGGTTAATACGCGAGTTGTTTCTTGGAACGAAGCCGCAGAAATAAACGATTCAGTCGTTAATGATGCTTTAGTAATACCAAGTAAATCGTGCAAGTAAACAATTGGTTCTTTACCTTGTGCTTCAAGTTCACGGTTGATAATCTTCAAGCGTGACACTTCAAGTTGTTCACCGTCAAGTAGACGAGAACCACCCGGATGAATAACCGTTGCTTTACGTAACATCTGACGAACAATAACTTCGATGTGTTTGTCATTGATTTTTACACCTTGTAGGCGATAAACTTCTTGAACTTCGTTAACAATGTAACGAGTTACCGCATTAACACCACGTAAACGTAAAATATCATGTGCTGATTCCGGACCATCTGAAATCACATCACCACGTCCAACTTGTTCACCTTCAAATACGTTAAGTTGACGCCATTTTGGAATCATCTCTTCGTATGGTTCACTGCCATCTAGTGGCGTGATAATTAAGCGTCGTTTACCTTTGGTCTCTTTACCAAACGAGATAATACCATCGATTTCAGCAAGAATTGCTGGCTCTTTCGGTTTACGCGCTTCAAACAAGTCAGCAACGCGTGGTAAACCACCGGTAATATCTTTAGTCCCTACAGAGGCTTGTGGAATACGTGCAAGGGTATCACCCACATTGATTTCAGCACCATCTTCTAATTGGACTAATGCTTTACCAGGTAAGAAGTATTGCGCAAGCATTTCAGTGCCAGCAACATAAATATCATTACCTTTTGCATCCACAATCTTAATTGCCGGACGTAAATCTTTACCTACCCCAGTACGTTCAGCCACATCTAAAATTGCAATTGATGATAAACCAGTCAATTCGTCAGTTTGACGAGTAATAGTTTGACCATCAACCATATCTACAAATTTGACAAAGCCTTTCGCTTCAGAGATAACTGGCATTGTATGTGGATCCCAGTTAGCAACTGTTTCACCAGCATCAACCGCTGCACCATTACCTTTTGTTAAAATCGAACCATAAGGAACTTTGTAAGTTTCTTTCATTCGACCCAATTCATCAATAATGGTTAACTCAGCATTACGTGATGTAATAACTAGTTTCTTATCTGGGTTAGTTACAAATTTAGCATTGGTTAATTTAATGCTACCTTTGTTTTTAACTTGAACACTCGATTCTGCTGCCGCTCGTGATGCCGCACCACCGATATGGAACGTACGCATGGTTAACTGTGTACCTGGCTCACCGATTGATTGAGCTGCGATAACACCGATTGCTTCACCTTTGTTAACCAAGTGACCACGGGCAAGATCACGACCATAACACTTCGCACAAACACCAAAATCAGTATCACACGAAACCACAGAACGAACTTTCACACTATCAACAGATTCAGCTTCGAGTAAATCACAGTAGCTTTCATCAAGTAATGTGTTACGTGGAATTAAGATATCCGCACTACCTGGTTTTAATACATCTTCAGCCGTTACACGACCTAATACACGTTCACGAAGTGGCTCTTTAACATCTCCACCCTCGATAACTGGTGTCATTACTACGCCTTCTAAGGTGCCACAGTCATCTTCAATAACAACGAGATCTTGTGCCACATCAACTAAACGACGAGTTAAGTAACCTGAGTTCGCTGTTTTTAACGCGGTATCGGCAAGACCTTTACGCGCACCATGGGTCGAGATAAAGTACTGAAGAACGTTCAACCCTTCACGGAAGTTTGCCGTAATTGGAGTTTCGATGATAGAACCATCCGGTTTTGCCATCAAACCACGCATACCTGCTAACTGACGAATCTGAGCTGCAGAACCACGAGCACCTGAGTCGGCCATCATATAAATGCTGTTAAAAGAAGATTGTACTTCTTCTTTGCCTTCACGGTTAGTCACTTTTTCAGTTGATAAGTTATCCATCATCGCTTTTGCAACACGTTCATTGGCTGCTGCCCAAATATCGATAACTTTATTATAACGTTCACCAGCGGTAACTAAACCTGATTGGAACTGTTCTTGAATTTCAGCAACTTCAATTTCAGCTTCATTGATGATTTGCGATTTTTTCGCTGGAATTTCCATATCATCAATACCAACTGATACACCTGAACGAGCAGCATAAGCAAATCCAGTGTACATTATTTGGTCAGCTAAAATGACGGTTTCTTTCATACCTAATTGACGATAACAGATATTCAAGATACGAGAGATCGCTTTTTTACCTAGTGGTTGGTTAATCACAGAGAAGCTCATACCTTTTGGCATAATTAACCATAAAATAGCACGACCAACTGTAGTATCTACCACAGAGGTTGTTTCTTCCCACTCACCAACACTGTTACGTTGACTTTCAGTAATACGAACCTTAACTTTCGCATGTAACTCAACAAGACCTAAACGATACAGTTTTTCTGCTTCTTTAGGACCAGTTAAAATCATGCCTTCACCTTTCGCATTGACTTTGTCACGAGTCATGTAGTAAAGACCTAATACCACGTCCTGAGAAGGAACAATAATAGGCTCACCGCTCGCAGGTGAAAGGATATTGTTGGTTGACATCATCAACGCACGCGCTTCTAATTGCGCTTCTAACGTTAATGGTACGTGAACCGCCATTTGGTCACCATCGAAGTCAGCATTGAATGCCGCACAAACTAATGGGTGTAATTGAATCGCTTTACCTTCAATTAGAATAGGTTCAAATGCCTGAATACCTAATCTATGTAGTGTCGGTGCACGGTTTAGTAGTACCGGATGCTCACGAATAACTTCATCTAAGATATCCCAAACAATTGCATCTTCACGCTCAACCATTTTCTTCGCAGCTTTGATGGTTGTAGCATAGCCACGACGCTCTAATTTACCGTAAATAAATGGTTTGAATAGCTCAAGTGCCATTTTTTTCGGTAAACCACATTGATGTAATCGTAAGTATGGACCTACAGTAATTACAGAACGACCTGAATAGTCAACACGTTTACCTAATAGGTTTTGACGGAAACGACCTTGCTTACCTTTGATCATATCGGCAAGTGATTTTAATGGACGTTTGTTTGAACCGGTAATTGCACGACCACGGCGACCATTATCAAGTAATGCGTCAACAGATTCTTGTAACATACGTTTTTCGTTACGTACAATAATATCCGGTGCAGCTAAGTCTAATAAACGTTTTAAACGGTTATTACGGTTGATCACTCGACGATATAGATCGTTTAAATCTGATGTTGCAAAACGTCCGCCATCTAGTGGCACTAATGGACGTAAATCGGGTGGCAACACAGGTAATACATTTAAGATCATCCATTCTGGTTTATTTTCTGATTGAATGAATGCTTCAATGATCTTGATTCGTTTAGTTAATTTTTTACGTTTAGTTTCTGAATTCGTCGTTTCTAGTTCATCACGTAGTGCTTCACATTCCGCTTGCACATCAATATTACGTAATAATTCTTGAATAGCTTCAGCGCCCATACGAGCATCAAATTCATCGCCAAACTCTTCTAACGCATCTAAATATTGTTCTTCAGTTAAGATTTGACCACGTTCTAAGTTTGTCATTCCGCCGTCAAGAACCATAAATGATTCAAAATAAAGCACACGTTCAATGTCACGAAGTGGCATATCTAATAATAGACCAATACGTGATGGTAATGATTTTAAGAACCAGATATGTGCAGTTGGTGATGCAAGTTCAATATGCCCCATACGCTCACGACGCACTTTAGCTTGTGTGACTTCAACACCACATTTTTCACAAATTACACCACGATGTTTTAAACGTTTATATTTTCCACATAAACATTCATAATCTTTAACGGGTCCAAAAATACGCGCACAAAATAATCCATCACGTTCAGGTTTGAACGTACGATAGTTAATTGTTTCAGGTTTTTTAACTTCACCAAAAGACCATGAACGAATCATATCAGGAGAAGCAAGGCCTATCTTGATAGCATCAAAATCTTCTGTTTTTGTTTGTGCTTTTAGAAACTTTAGTAAGTCTTTCACAATTGGCTCCTATGGAGTTAAACCAATTAGATAACTTATTATCGCTAATAAGTTATCCCTATAAATAGAAATCATTTTTAGTTAGTTAAGATTACTCTTCATCTAACTCGATATTAATACCTAGCGAACGTATCTCTTTTAACAATACATTAAATGATTCTGGGATCGCAGGTTCCATACGATGATCGCCATCTACAATATTTTTATACATCTTAGTACGACCGTTTACGTCATCTGATTTAACCGTTAACATTTCTTGTAAGGTATAAGCAGCACCATAAGCTTCAAGTGCCCATACTTCCATCTCACCGAAACGTTGACCACCAAATTGAGCTTTACCACCCAATGGTTGTTGAGTAACCAGACTGTATGAACCAGTAGAACGCGCATGCATTTTGTCGTCAACTAAGTGATTTAGTTTCAGCATGTACATGTAACCAACCGTTACTGGACGTTCAAATTGTTCACCGGTACGACCATCATACAAAGTAATTTGACCAGAGGTTGGTAAATCACCCAGTTCAAGCAAAGATTTAATCTCTTGCTCTTTTGCACCGTCAAATACTGGTGTAGCAAGTGGCATACCATTACGTAAATTTTGCGCTAAAGTCATCACTTCTTGATCGGTAAATTCTGCAACATTAACTTTTTGTGCAGCACCTAAACCAAGGTCATACGCTTTTTGGATAAATTCACGTAATTTGGCTAACTCTTGTTGTTCTTTTAGCATTGCATCGATCTTCTGACCAATACCTTTTGCCGCCATACCTAAGTGAGTTTCGAGAATTTGTCCGATGTTCATACGTGATGGAACCCCTAGTGGATTCAACACGATGTCAACTGGACGACCTTTGTCATCATATGGCATATCTTCAATTGGGTTGATTTTTGAGATAACCCCTTTGTTACCATGACGACCCGCCATCTTATCACCAGGTTGAATTTGACGTTTAACCGCTAAATAAACTTTAACAATTTTGAGTACGCCAGGTTGTAAATCATCACCTTGCGTAATCTTCATGCGTTTAGCTTCAAGTTTTTTGTTAAACTCAACTTTGATTTCTTCGTGCTGCTCGGCAAGTTGCTCTAATTGTGCTTGCTTATCTTCATTAGCAATACCAATAGTTAGCCATTTTTCACGTGGCAGAGCATCTAATTTATCTGCTTTGATACCACCTGAAATTAACACATCACGAATACGTGCAAACAATGCTGCTTCTAAGATTTTAAGTTCTTCAGTCAAATCTTTTCGTGCTTGTTTAAGTTGCATCTCTTCGATTTCAAGTGCACGTTTATCTTTTTGTACACCATCACGAGTAAAGACTTGAACATCAATAACTGTACCTGAAACACCATTTGGCACACGTAAAGACGTATCTTTAACATCTGACGCTTTCTCACCGAAAATAGCACGTAGTAATTTCTCTTCTGGTGTTAATTGTGTTTCGCCTTTAGGCGTTACTTTACCAACCAGAATATCACCACCTTTTACTTCAGCGCCGATATAAACAATACCAGATTCATCAAGCTTAGAAAGCGCTGCTTCACCCACATTTGGAATATCAGCAGTAATCTCTTCAGCACCTAATTTAGTGTCACGCGAGACACAAGATAACTCTTGAATATGAATCGAGGTGAAACGGTCATCTTGTACCACTTTTTCAGAAACTAAAATAGAATCCTCAAAGTTATAACCATTCCATGGCATAAATGCCACGCGCATATTTTGACCAAGTGCTAACTCGCCTAAATCGGTTGATGGACCGTCTGCAAGCACATCGCCACGCTCAACTTTTTCACCTAACTCCACGCATGGAATTTGGTTAATACAAGTATTTTGGTTAGAACGGGTATATTTCGTTAAGTTATAAATATCAATCCCTGTTTCACCAGCATACATTTCGTCAGCATTGACATTGATTACGATACGTGATGCATCAACATATTGAACAGTACCACCACGACGAGCAACAGCCGTTACACCTGAGTCAACCGCAACTGCACGTTCCATACCTGTACCAACAAATGGTTTTTCCGCTTTTAATGTCGGTACTGCTTGACGTTGCATGTTTGCACCCATCAAAGCACGGTTCGCATCGTCATGTTCCAAGAATGGAATTAATGACGCACCAACAGAAACGATTTGTTGTGTCGAAACGTCCATATAATGAACTTGTTCAGGGCTGTATAAACCAGATTCACCATTTAAACGACAAGTCACTAAATCTTCTTTAAAACGACCATCATCATCTAAATTTGAGTTTGCCTGTGCAATAACAAATTCACTTTCATCGATTGCTGATAAATAGTTAATCTCATCAGTTACAACACCGTCAATCACTCGGCGATATGGCGTTTCTAAGAATCCATACTCATTAGTACGAGCATACACCGCCAATGAGTTAATCAAACCAATGTTTGGACCTTCAGGTGTTTCAATCGGACAAACACGACCATAGTGAGTTGGATGTACGTCACGCACCTCAAAGCCAGCACGTTCACGCGTTAAACCACCAGGGCCTAATGCTGAAATACGACGTTTATGCGTAATTTCAGATAATGGATTGTTTTGATCCATAAACTGAGATAATTGGCTAGAACCAAAGAACTCGCGAATTGCTGCTGAAATTGGTTTAGCATTAATCATATCTTGTGGCATTAATGAATCAAGATCGCCTAGCGATAAACGCTCTTTTACGGCTCGCTCAACACGCACTAAACCAATACGGAATTGGTTTTCTGCCATTTCACCAACACTACGAATACGACGATTACCTAAATGGTCGATATCATCCACTTCGCCGTGACCATTACGGATAGCGATAAGTTTCTTCATAACATCAACGATATCGCCTTTGGTTAACACACTTTCGCCTTCGATATCATCTCGTCCTAAAGAACGATTGAACTTCATGCGTCCAACGGCGGATAAGTCATAACGTTCGTCAGAGAAGAATAGATTATCAAATAGTGCTTCGGCTGCTTCTTTTGTTGGTGGCTCACCAGGGCGCATCATACGATAAATTTCAACTAATGCACCTAAACGGTCACGAGTTGAATCAACATTTAATGTTTCAGAAATGAATGCACCATGATCTAAATCATTGGTAAATAATGTTTCAATTTTTTTATGGCCAGCATTGGTTAATTCAAGCAATAGTTCCAACGAAATTGGCGTGTTAGCAAAAGCAATAACTTCACCAGTCTCTTCATTAACATAATTTTTTGCTAATACTTTATTAACGATATATTCAACTGGTACATCAATCTTAGTTACTTTATCTTTTTCTAGTTCACGAATGTGGCGTGCGGTTATACGACGACCTTTTTCAGCATAAACTTTACCTTTTGATTCAATATCAAACAGGGCTGTTTCACCACGTAAACGCTCAGGAACTAGATCCATTTTTAATTTTGATTTGCCAACTTCAAAAATAGTTTTTTCAAAGAAGATATCTAAAATTTCTTCGGTTTCATAACCAAGCGCTCGTAAAATAATTGTCGCTGGAAGTTTACGACGACGGTCAATACGAGCAAAAAGATTGTCTTTTGGATCAAATTCGAAATCAAGCCAAGAGCCACGATAAGGAATAATCCGCGCATTATATAAAACTTTACCAGAAGAGTGTGTTTTACCTTTATCACTATCAAAGAACACACCCGGACTACGATGTAATTGTGAAACGATAACACGTTCAGTGCCGTTAATCACAAATGTACCATTATCCGTCATTAAAGGAATTTCGCCCATATAGACGTCTTGCTCTTTAATATCTTTAACTGTTCCTTCTGGCGCATCTTTATCATAAATAACTAAACGTAATTTAACGCGCAACGGTGCTGAGTAAGTGATCCCTCTAATTTGACATTCTTTAACATCAAACACAGGTTCGCCCATTTTAAAGCTCACGTATTGTAACTCAGCGTTACCACTATAACTTTTTATCGGAAATATTGAACGAAAAGCGGCTTCTAAGCCATACTGACCTTCTGGATCTTGCTCAATAAATTTCTGGAACGAATCAAGTTGAATAGAAAGAAGATACGGTATATCCAAGACTTGTGGACGTTTACCAAAATTCTTACGAATTCGTTTTTTCTCGGTATAAGAGTAAACCATTAGTTCCTCAACTTGCTTATCTGCTATTTTAGCATGATTAAATATTCATCAGGGGTATTACTATCTATCAAATAAGAACGCCTGACACCTCATCGAAAATATCTATAAATATCAATTGATTAGGCTTAATAAATATACTATTTCTTTATTACTTTTTATTGATAGTCTTCAAATAAAATTCTTTGACTTTTTACAGCGCAAAAAGGCTGGAGGTAAAAACCCCCAGCCACTTAGCTTACAATTGATAAACTTATTTAAGTTCGACAACTGCACCAGATTCTTCAAGTGCCTTTTTAAGTTCATCTGCATCAGCTTTGCTAACGCCTTCTTTAACTGTTGCTGGAGCTGATTCAACAAGATCTTTCGCTTCTTTTAAGCCTAAACCTGTTGCACCACGAACCGCTTTGATAACAGCTACTTTGTTAGCGCCAACATCTTTTAAGATTACATCAAATTCAGTTTTTTCTTCTGCTGCTTCAGCTGGACCAGCTGCTGCAACTGCTACAGCTGCCGCTGCAGAAACGCCAAATTTTTCTTCCATCATTGATACAAGTTCAACAACGTCCATTACAGACATTTCAGCAACTGCATCTAAAATTTGTTCTTTAGTGATAGACATAATATAGTTTCCCAAATTTACAATTTTTTAATTAATAATATTCACAATCACACTGCCAATTAAGCAGCTTGTTTTTGATCGCGAACTGCTGCAAGAGTACGAACCAATTTGCCAGCTGCGGCTTCTTTCATGGTTGACATCAAGCGAGCTAATGCTTCTTCATAAGTAGGTAATGTTGCTAAGCGATCAATGTTCGCTGCAGTAATCAACTCACCTTCAAAGGCTGCGGCTTTAATCTCAAATTTTTCATTTTCTTTTGCAAACGCTTTAAAAATACGCGCAGCAGCACCTGGGTGCTCATTTGAAAATGCAATAAGAGTTGGACCAACAAACGCATCTTTTAAGCACTCGTATTGAGTTCCCTCAACAACGCGGCGTAATAGGGTGTTACGAACAACACGCATATAAACACCCGCTTCACGAGCAGATTTACGTAATGCAGTCATTTTTTCTACAGTTACGCCACGAGAATCAGCAACAACTGCAGATAGCGCACCTTTGGCGATTTCATTAACTTCAGCAACAATTTCTTGTTTATTTTGAAGATTTAGTGCCATTGGTATTGCTCCTGGATTATATACTAGGCAAAGCCTAGACTTATTTTAACTAACTACACATGTAGCTAGCACAACCACGATGAGCAGAATCCCTCTATTATATCTTATCAGGTTCTGTCACCGTCTACGTAGGAAGATTAAGTAATTAAATATCAATTACACCTACGGTCTTGGACGGGGTCTGGTTAAGGCCAGACACCAACCGATTTTTTGTTTAATTATCGAAATAATTAAACTGTTGCATTCAATGTCGCTTGATCGATAGCAACACCTGCGCCCATTGTAGTAGATAGGCTAACTTTCTTCACAAATACACCTTTAGCAGATGCAGGTTTTGCTCGTTTTAACGCAACAAGTAATGCTTCTAAATTTTCTTTAAGTTTATCTGCATCAAAGTCAGCTTTACCGATAGTGGTATGGATAATACCATTTTTATCATTACGGTAACGGATTTGACCAGCTTTAGCATTTTTCACTGCTTCAGCAACGTTAGGCGTTACAGTACCCACTTTAGGGTTTGGCATTAAACCACGAGGCCCTAAAATTTGACCTAATTGACCAACAACACGCATCGCGTCTGGTGATGCGATAACGACGTCAAAATTCATTTCGCCTTTTTTGATTTGATCAGCTAGATCGTCCATACCCACTAATTCAGCACCCGCTTCTTTAGCGGCATCAGCGTTTGCACCTTGAGTAAAGACTGCAACACGAATACTACGGCCAGTTCCGTGTGGAAGTACAATTGCACCACGTACGTTTTGGTCTGATTTACGTGAATCAATACCTAAATTAACTGCAACATCAACGCTTTCTGTAAATTTAGCAGTTGCTAGTTCTTTTAATAAAGCAATTGCTTCGTTGATATCATATTGTTTAG
The DNA here is from genome assembly GCF_001690235.1 of Gilliamella sp. wkB292. Classification (NCBI taxonomy): domain Bacteria; kingdom Pseudomonadati; phylum Pseudomonadota; class Gammaproteobacteria; order Orbales; family Orbaceae; genus Gilliamella; species Gilliamella sp. wkB292. Next base: position 84,677 of record NZ_LZGO01000055.1, on the reverse strand, counting down.
TCGCATTCACTTTTTCGCGGATAAGTTTAGCTTTTTTAGATAGTTTAGCCATGAATTAACCCTCCACTTCCAAGCCCATTGAACGTGCAGTTCCTTCAATAGAACGCATCATCGTTTCAATGGTAGCACCATTCATATCTGCAGCTTTTAATTCAGCGATTTCGCGAATTTGCGCACTTGTTACTTTACCTACTTTTTTCTTGTTAGGTTCGCCAGAACCAGACTTGATTTTAGCAGCTTTCTTTAATAATACTGCCGCAGGTGGAGTTTTAGTAACAAAAGTAAATGAACGATCAGAATAGACTGTAATAACAACAGGAATAGGTAAACCTTTTTCCATGCTTTCTGTTTTAGCGTTGAAAGCTTTACAGAATTCCATAATATTAACACCGTGTTGACCAAGTGCTGGACCAACTGGTGGACTAGGATTTGCTGCACCAGCTGCAACTTGCAACTTGATGTAAGCTTGTACTTTTTTTGCCATTTTTAGTTTCCTTTTCTCGGGTGCAAACGCCTCTATTAATAAATAGACAGCTCCCCTAAGTTAAATGAGGGCAGAATTATCCTACAATCGATTAATAAATGCAAGATTTATTTATTACACATAAAAGCAGGCAATGTTTACCGCCTGCTTTTTATTTAATAACAATGTTATTTGAGAATTAAAGTACATTAATTGCATTGAGTTCTTTAAACGCAAGTTCTAAACGTGCAACTAATGATTCTTGTCCTTTACGTAACCATACACGTGGATCGTAATATTTTTTATTAGGTGCATCAGGTCCTTCTGGGTTGCCTAATTGACCTTGTAAATATGCTTCGTTGGCTTTGTAATAATCTAAAATACCAGCCCAGTTTGCCCATTGCGTATCAGTATCGATATTCATTTTAACAACACCGTAACTGACTGCTTCAGCAATTTCTTCAGGAGTAGAGCCTGAACCACCATGGAATACAAAATTCAATGATTTTTCAGGTAAACTGAATTTTTCAGAAACATATTTTTGTGAATTATCAAGAATTTTTGGTGTTAACTTAACATTTCCTGGTTTATACACACCATGAACATTACCAAATGATGCTGCAATAGTAAAACGTGGACTAATTGCACTTAGACGCTCATAAGCATAAGCGACATCTTCTGGTTGAGTATAAAGTGCTGAACTATCCATATGGCTATTATCAACACCATCTTCTTCACCACCAGTACAACCAAGTTCTAACTCTAATGTCATTTTCATTGCTGACATACGAGCAAGATATTGGCAACAAATATCAATATTGTCTTTTAAAGTTTCTTCTGATAGATCGATCATGTGAGAAGAAAATAGTGGTTTACCCGTTTTAGCAAAATGCGTTTCGCCAGCATCAAGTAACCCATCAACCCAAGGCAGTAATTTTTTCGCACAGTGATCGGTATGAACAATCACTGGCACACCATATTTTTCAGCCATTAAATGCACATGTTTAGCACCAGATACAGCACCTAACACTGCACATTCTTGACCTTCAAGTTTTAAACCTTTACCCGCAATAAATTGTGCACCGCCATTAGAAAATTGCACAATAACAGGTGAACCAACTTTAGCTGCTGTTTCAATAACCGCATTGATTGTATTAGTGTCAACACAGTTTACAGCTGGTAATGCAAAATTATTTTCACGTGCAATTTGAAATACTTTTTGCACATCATCACCAGTTACAACACCTGGTTTAACAACATCAGAAATCTTTGTAGCCATTTTATTACCTATTAAATTTATTTATATAAAAAGTAAAAGGATGAGTGATTGGCTCATCCTTTTTTATTAAATGTCTTACTATGCTTTAGCTCTCGCTTCTAGCATTGCAACAGCCGGTAATTTTTTACCTTCCACAAATTCAAGGAAAGCACCACCGCCAGTTGAGATATAAGAGATTTTATCTTCAATACCGAATAAATCAATTGCAGCTAATGTATCACCACCGCCTGCAATAGAAAAACCTGCACTATCAGCAATGGCTTTCGCTACAATTTCAGTACCACGACGGAAATTCGGGAATTCAAACACACCAACAGGACCATTCCATAAAATAGTTTTCGCTTTTTTGATGATGTCCGCTAATGCTTCTGCTGATTTATCACCTAAATCAAGAATTTGTTCATTTTCTTTAACATCTTTTACTGATTTTTCAGTTGCAGTTGCAGTTTCACTAAATTCTGTTGCTACGCGAACATCAGTAGGAACTGGAATATGGCAATTTGCCATTAATTTTTTTGCCTCAGGAATTAAATCTGCTTCGTAAAGTGATTTACCAACATTATAACCTTCAGCAGCAATGAAAGTATTAGCAATACCACCACCAACGATAATTTGGTCAGCGATCTTTGATAAAGAATCAAGTACTGTTAACTTAGTTGATACTTTAGAACCTGCAACAATCGCAACCATTGGACGAGCTGGATTATCAAGTGCTTTACCTAATGCATCAAGTTCAGCTGCTAATAATGGGCCTGCACATGCAACTGGCGCAAATTTACCAACGCCATGCGTAGACGCTTGAGCACGATGTGCTGTACCAAATGCATCCATGACATAGATATCACAAAGCGCAGCATATTTTTTTGATAAAGCTTCATCATCTTTACCTTCGCCGACATTAAAACGTACGTTTTCAAGAACAACAAGTTCACCTTCTTTAACGTCAACACCGTTAAGATAATCTTTAACTAGGCGAACAGGAAATGAAACATGTTCTTTTAAATAATCAACAACAGGTTGCAGTGAAAATTCCGGATTATATTCTCCCTCGGTTGGACGCCCAATATGCGAGGTTACCATTACTTTAGCACCTTTTTTAATTGCCTCTTCAATTGTTGGCAATGATGCTTTAATACGTGCATCAGAGGTTACTTTACCATTTTTCACTGGCACATTAAGATCTGAACGAATAAATAGACGTTTTCCTTTTAGATCAAGATCTTGCATTCTAATAATAGACATGAGACATCCTCTTATAAAATATAAATAAAATAAATTTTACATTATTCTAACATAAAAAATAAGATTAGGTTACTCTCATTAACGCTTAAATAGTAAACATTTACGTTAAATACTTAATCGAAAAGCCACAAAATTTTTTTATCTAACAGCATTGACAAAAGAAAGAAAATCAGGCATATTTTGCCGCCTTATTAATATCTAATTTTTCTAAATTTGGGAGTTGACTTTGGCTAATATCAAATCAGCTAAGAAACGTGCGGTTCAATCCGAAAAACGCCGTAAACATAATGCTAGTAACCGTTCAATGATGCGTACTTATATTAAAAAAGTTTACGCAGCTGTTGCAGCTGGTGATAAACAAACAGCTGAAGTAGCATTTAAAGACATGCAAGCAGTTATTGACCGTCAAGCGGCTCGTGGTTTAATCCATAAAAATAAAGCAGCACGTCATAAAGCGAATTTAATCAAACAGATTAAAGCATTGGCTTAATACTTTATTCTGTTAGTTACTATAGTTAATTAAGAACCTAGCAAAAAGTGGTGAAAGCCACTTTTTTTATTTATGTGCTAATCATTTATCAATAACAAATAAAAACAAAGAGAGTTTATTGTGGTTCAGCGTGATTATGTGAGAAAAAAGAGCCAATCTAAAAAAAATAAGTCACGAAATATGCCTAATTTAATGATATTATTAGCTATTATCATTATTATTCTATTCTCTGCCATCCTCTACTTTGTTTCAAATAATAAACCTGCGCAAATTACTGAACAGCCTAAAGCGAAAACTCAACCTCCGGCAGTCACGTTACCTGAACAACCCCAAGAAAGATGGACCTATTTAAAAGAGTTAGAAACGCCAAATGCTAGCTCGAACGCTCAAACAAATTCTGTTGCAAGTGAACGACAACAAATTCTTGATAGTTTTGTCAATAATTCACGTCCTGTTGCAAATACACAAAATACCAATAATACGAATAATGCTAACACACAAATAGCAACAACTTCAGCACCATCACAAACAAGTCAAATAGTGAATACTTCAAATAAATGGTCACTACAGTGTGGAGCTTTTAAAGATAAAGCTAATGCTGATACGCTAAGAGCTAAACTTGCTATGACAGGAATAAGTGGTAATATCTCTTCAGGTCAACTGTATCGTGTGACTGTTGGACCTTTTACCAACAAAAATGAGGCAGATAGAACAATGAGCTCGTTACTCAGTAATGGTATTAACAATTGTGTTATTTCTAACAAATAAAAATGATGAAAACATTTAAGCAGATACAACTTTTCTCAAAAATGTTATGGTGGCGGATCAACCATGATCGTTTAACGACATCATCTGCGGGATTAGCTTATACCACGATACTTGCACTGGTACCGTTGATTACGGTAATCTTTTCTTTATTGTCTGCTTTTCCAATGTTTAGTGAAGTGAGTCGATCATTAAAGCAGTTAATTTATAGTAATTTAGTACCAACAGCCAGTGACACTATTCAAAACTATCTGGAACAGTTTATTGCTAATACAAAAAAAATGACTGTGGTTGGGATAATTGGACTAATTGTCACATCGTTATTATTAATCAATTCAATTAACACGGCTCTCAATCATATTTGGAAAACAAAACGCAAACGCTCATTAATTTATAATATAACCATTTATTGGACAATATTAACTTTAGGGCCTATTTTAGCTGGCAGTAGCGTAGCGATAAGTTCATATATTTTCTCGTTAAAATGGATTTCTACAGCAATCACCAGTAACTTATTAATTAGTATTTTACCATTTCTTATTTCTGTTATTGGTTTTTGGTTACTTTATAGTATTATTCCTACCGAATCTGTCCCTTTTAAAGAGTCATTTATTGGCGCAATCGTCGCTGCCATCTTATTTGAAATAGGCAAACGAGCATTTTCACTCTATGTTAGCTCTTTTCCTACCTATCAATTGATTTATGGTGTGGTATCTTCTATACCTATTATGTTGGTTTGGATTTACTGTTCATGGTGTATTGTACTATTTGGTGCAGAGTTTGCCGCGACATTAACTGACTATAACCGCCAAAAAAAACAATCTATTGAAAATCAGTCTAAAGTGGAATAATAAAATCTATGATTGCCTTAATACAACGCGTTACGCAAGCCAGTGTTACTGTTGATAAACAAATTATTGGACAAATCAACCATGGCCTACTTATTTTATTAGGTGTTGAGCAAGGTGATGATCAACAAAAAGCCACTCGATTATGTGAAAAAGTTCTAGGCTATCGTATTTTCAGTGATAGTGATGGAAAAATGAATTTGAATGTTCAGCAAGCTAAAGGTGAAGTATTAGTTGTTTCTCAATTTACACTTGCTGCTGATACCCAAAAGGGAATGCGACCTAGTTTTACTAAGGGAGCAAAACCCGACGAAGCCAATAAACTATACCAATTTTTTGTCGAACAATGTAAAAAGCAAATTAATACCCAAACTGGGCAATTTGCTGCCAATATGCAAGTTGCATTGATTAATGATGGTCCGGTTACTTTTTGGTTACAGACTTAAAATATTATTCAAGCCTCAACAAATAGATTAACTAAAAAGTGAATTATTTTACCGTAAAAGCCTAATAGACAGTTCCAGTAAAATTATTACTTCACACCTTTACAATCATCTTAAATTTTTTAACATATCTATCGCTGATGATTGAGGTGATAAACCTAATTTATTTAGCTTAGTAAGATAAAATTGTTTTACATCGTCCCAATTGTAGTAAGGATAATGTTCAGTTTTGATAGGAAGATGCACTTCCTGCTCATTTAACAGAACCTTTACCAATATCGGTTGATCTGCTTTTTTACTTTTATAAAAAATCCATTGAATATTTGCCATCATAGGAATAATTTTATCTGCCTGCCAAACCAAAGGATATTGTAGTATCGAGTTTGCAACTGTTGCAGTCCCTTCTATTTCAAGTAAAGTCTCCAAAGGCGATACAGTTTCGGCATGGGCAAAACGCAAATTAGCATCAATATTATTATTCTTTATAGCAATATCTGCTGTATTTAACATATCCCATAGTAAAGGTGCAGCTATTTTAATCTGAATACCATTTGCATCAAAGGCTGGACCTATTTGTAGATAATTTTTTACAGTAACAATATTATTAAATTGTGTTTTTTCATCTTCATGAAAAAATGAATTAAGATCCACATGATGTTCTGCTAATAATTGTGGAGAAAAAGAGAGTGATTCTTGATACAACTGATAAACCGCAATAACAAAATCCATTGATTTTATGGATGAATTTTCTTTAATTTCAAGACCTTTATCTAGATATTTGTGGATAAACTCATCACTGAAAATTCGTTGTAAGAAATGCTGCCCCATTTCCCATGAATCGGGCATGTTCTCGATCGATTTTACAGCATTTTTCACTTTTTTACTTTGCTTAAACTCTTTATAAGCGGGGGAATATTCAAAGAAACGCAATAACGTTTGTTGATCTTCTTGCTGTTGCGTAACGTTGATTTGAGGATATTTTGAATGAAACGCTTCTACAAAAATGTTTGCTGTCTCTTTGGCTCTCGGTGAACTTGAAGAGATAACCTCAATTTTCTGACCTTTAAACACAGTGGGATAATTATCCAACATCCGCTGACTGATTAAACGAATATTTTGCCGTCCCAGATCAGTTAGAGCACCATAATGGCCTTTATTCAATTGTGCAATACGGCTAATTTGGTCAAGCAAATCTTTACCAAGATGCGTCAACTGCCCCTTGCTTTCAGCGATTAATAAAGTTTGGTAGGCAATATCTTCATATTTTGATTTGCTAATATAACGCGATCCATGCCGTCCAACATGATCAATATAAAAAGCATCGTAACCATCAGGCACTGGTGTGTATGTGTATTTCGAATCAAAATGATATGCAGTTTTAGAACCTGCCGCTATTTGCGGTTCGGCAAATCCCATACAAGAAAAGGCAAATAAACACAGAGCACAAATTTTTTTGGCATAATCCATAAAAATACTCCTGACAATTAAATATCTATTTACCAAACGTATCAGTAAAAAATTAAATTATATAACACAATAAACGTTAAATTATAATTTAGCCAAATTGAATATTTCAGATAGTATTGTGATCAGACGAAATAAATCATTTAATTTTTATTCTACCTATTATAAATAACAAGGTCAAAAAACAGATTATTATTTTAAGTACTCTCTTTTTAATTTTTGTAAAAAGGATTATCTTATTACCCATTAAAAATAACCTTTGCTTAATTGATAAAAAAACTAATGAAATTATATGGATTTACTGGCACTAAAATTTGTTGTGCGTTCATTTCGGCATGTATAACAACCCCTTATAACCTCACTCGCTTTTTTAAAGACCTTATTGCAGGCATTACAGTTGGTATTATTGCAATTCCGCTAGCAATGGCACTAGCTATTGCCAGTGGTGTACCGCCTCAGCATGGACTTTATACGGCAATTATTGCAGGATTAGTCATTGCATTAACTGGCGGATCGCGTTACAGCGTTTCGGGTCCAACTGCTGCTTTCGTTGTGATTTTATACCCAGTTTCGCTACAATATGGATTAGCTGGATTATTAGTAGCGACACTATTATCTGGTTTTTTTCTAATTTTAATGGGCGTTGTGAGATTAGGTCGATTAATCGAATATATTCCTCTACCGGTGGTCTTGGGCTTTACATCTGGTATTGCAATAACTATTGCAACCATGCAGATCAAGGATTTTTTTGGTTTAACACTCGAACACATGCCCGAAAATTACGTTACAAAGGTCATCGAATTAGCAAAAACATTACCCACTATCAACATAGCCGACACCCTAGTTGGAATAGTGACATTAATTGTATTAATTGTCTGGCCAAAATTTCGAGTAAAAATATCAGGCCATTTACCTGCCTTAATTGCTGGTATTGCCGTTATGTTTATTTTTAAACAATTTGGTTATCAAATTGAAACCATCGGTTCTCGATTCACTTATACGTTAGCCGATAACAGTATTGGCCATGGTATTCCATCGGTGTTACCTGAATTCATTTTGCCATGGCAATATAGTGATTTTAATTTAGACTGGTCTACGCTTTCCGCGCTGCTCCCTATTTCACTCACTATGGCGATGTTATGTGCTATTGAATCACTGCTTTGCGCTGTAGTATTAGATGAAATGACTCATACCAAACATCATTCCAATAGTGAATTGATCGGTCAAGGGTTGGGAAATATCATTGCGCCATTTTTTGGTGGAATTTCTGCAACAGCGGCTATCGCACGTTCTGCCGCCAATGTCAAAGCTGGTGCAACATCTCCTGTTGCTGCAATGCTACATTCAATCATTGTTTTATTAGCGCTTATCTGCTTTGCTCCACTTTTATCTTATATCCCGCTTTCAGCCATGGCAGCACTATTATTAATCGTGGCGTGGAATATGAGCGCAGTACAACGCGTAATTTATATCATTAAACGCGCACCTAAAGATGATATTTTGATTATGCTTATTTGTATGTCTTTAACCGTATTATTTGATATGGTTATTGCTATAACACTTGGCATAGTCTTAGCTTCAATTCTATTTATGCGTCGCATTGCACATATGACACGTTTGGTTGAAATCAATCGAAACAATGAAAAAACATTGGTTCTCCGCATAAATGGACCACTATTTTTTGCCGCTGCTGAGCGCACCTTTTCGGAAATTTATCAGAAAATAAATGGCTATGAGCATATTGTATTACAATGGGATGCGGTACCTATTCTTGATGCTGGTGGATTAAATGCATTAATTCATTTTATTGATGAATTACCAAAACAAGTTGATTTATCCATTTGTGAATTACAATTTCAGCCGCTAAAAACAATAGCACGAGCTAAAATTGTACCTATTCCAAATAAATTAATGTTTTACTCAACGCTTGATGAAGCACTGAAAGATAAAGAATAATTTTATATTTAGTTTTATTATATTAATGCTATAAAAAACACAACAAAACTCAACAGTAATTATTGTTGTGTATATCGTATTAGACTGTAACACCTTATCTTTTTTCGCCAATCGTTATTGGCAAAATTATTGATAGGCATATACCCAACAACACAAATTAATCATGACAATATAGGAAATGCATATGATAACTGATTTAAACAATATTAATAATCTCAAACAAAAATCAAACTGGTTTATTTTAGTTGGTATAATTTTAATCGTGTTAGGATGTTTAGCACTAGGCTATCAATTCGTCGCAACTGTCTTTTCAGTGTATTTTATTGGAACATTAATTTTAATTGCAGGTATTGCTCAAGCAGTACACTCTTTTACTATTAAAGGTTTTGGACAATCAGCATTATGGGCAGTAATGGGCGTTTTATATATTTTTATTGGCTTAATGTCATTTTTCCAACCTATCGCTGTATCATCAGCATTAACATTAGTGGTTTCTATTCTTCTCATAATGAGTGGCTTTACCCAAATTTTTGCGGCAATGAATAACCGTCATTTACCACGTTGGGGATGGGTTTTAACCTCAGGAATCATCACATTAATTTTAGGATTTATGATACTTGCGGGTTGGCCATATAATAGCCTTTGGGTGTTAGGCATGTTTTTAGGTATTGATCTTATATTCCAAGGTTGGGCATATGTAGCGATTGGTTTTGCACTTAAAAATCGATAGTTTAAACGCAAAAGTTGCTCACTAACTTAGTGTATAAATTATGTGAGCAACAACTTTCACCACACTTATACCACACACTATAATTGATGTTTAACTAATACAACCAAATAACTATTTGTAATTTTTATTCGTTTTTGCTTTGACTTCTTTCATTGATTGTAAAATTCGATGATAGTTATCAAGCCTTGAAGGGGCTATTTTTTTATCAATAACTGCTTGTTGCAATAAACAACCTGGTGTTGTTGAATGATCACAATCACGAAATTGGCATCCCCCTAAATAATCCGCAAATTCTTTAAAACCATTTATAACCTGCTCAGGCTCTAAATGCCACAAACCAAACTCACGAATACCTGGAGAATCAATAATGTCTCCACCATTAGGCAGATGATATAACCTAGTTGACGTGGTAGTATGTTGACCAAGCCCAGATATTTCCGAAACATCACCTGTGAGTGCAAATTGCGATTGGTGAGGTAATAATAAGTTAATAATACTTGATTTTCCCACCCCTGACTGCCCAACTAAAATAGATACTTTATTTTGTAAGACCTGTTGTAACGCTATAATGCCTTGCTGATCTTGGCAAGAAACAAAAAGTACCTGATAACCAATTTGGCGATATATGGCTAATTGACTTTCAACGTCTTTACGTTGTGAATCAGTTAGCAAATCAATTTTATTTAATACAATAATTGGCGTGATGTCTGTTGCCTCACAAGCAACTAAATAGCGATCGATAATATTAAGCGATAATTCGGGCAAAACAGCTGAGATAATTACGATTTGATCGACATTCGCAGCCACCGGCTTAACACCATCATAAAAATCTGGGCGAACCAACTCTGAATGGCGAGGATAAACAGCCTCGATAATGCCATTGGTATTTGGCGCTAAACTTTCACGCCAAACCACTTTATCGCCAGTCACCAATGAAGGTAAAGTTCGACGAATATTACATCGACAAATTTTGCCTAAACTATCCTCCACATCAGCAGACTTACCAAAACGGCTAACAACCACACCATCACTTGGTGACGTGAAGTTGGCTAAGTTTTCATCTGACTTTATGGCTAAACGTTGTTGATGTTTCGCAGCCATGCGTCTTTTTTGGTTTTGAGATAATTGATTTTTTGCCACAGTCAATAATTTTTGCTAAAACAGTTTGACAGTTATGCTACACTAGTCGGCATTAAAAAGAAAATTTCTATGACATATTATGACTACATCATCACAAGTTAACAGTAATAATCTTATCTGGATTGACCTTGAAATGACAGGTCTGAATCCCACAGTTGATCGCATCATCGAAATCGCCACAATTGTGACTGATTCAGATCTCAACATTGTTGCTGAAGGTCCCGTTATTGCCGTACATCAATCCGAGGAACAACTGGCGCTGATGGACGATTGGAACAAAAATACTCATGGAAAATCAGGTTTAATTGAACGCGTTCGTCAGAGTCAAATCAGTGAACAGCAAGCAGAACAACAAACCATCGAATTTTTAAAACAATGGGTACCAGAAAACTGCTCACCCATTTGTGGCAACACTATTGCACAAGATCGCCGTTTTTTATTTAATTACATGCCTAATTTAGAACGTTACTTTCATTATCGTTATTTAGATGTCAGCACTATTAAAGAGTTAGCCAAACGTTGGAAACCTGAGATTTTAAAAGGAATAAGTAAACAAAGTACACACCAAGCGCTTGATGATATACGCGACTCAATTGCTGAACTTACTTATTATCGTAAGTACTTTTTTAACGTAACCCAATAATTAGACATGTTGGATAATTGTTATGCAAATTTTATATAATCTCCTGTTATATATTATCCAACCATTCATATGGATAAAGTTACTGTGGCGTAGCCGTAAAGCACCAGCTTATCGCAAACGGTGGTTAGAACGCTATGGTTTTTGTAAACGCAAAGTCAAACCAAATGGCATTTTAGTTCATGCTGTATCTGTTGGTGAAACCATTGCCGCCATTCCGTTAGTAAAAGCGTTACAGCAGCGATATCCCGATTTACCTATTACCGTTACCACAATGACGCCAACGGGTTCAGAACAAGTAAAAGCATCATTAAAAGATAGTGTCAGTCATGTTTACTTACCTTACGATCTACCTTGTGCATTACATCGATTTCTTAAAATAGTATCACCTAAATTGGTGATTATTATGGAAACAGAACTTTGGCCTAATTTGATATCTCAGTGCTATAAACGCCATATCCCAGTGATTATCGCCAATGCTAGGTTATCAGAACGATCGGCTAAAAGGTATGCTAAGTTAGGAAAAACTATAAGCCACTTATTGGCTAAAATCAGTACTGTCGCGGTACAAAATCACCAAGATGGCGAGCGTTTTATATCGCTAGGCTTGCCAAAAGAACATCTGGCCATCACCGGTAGTATAAAGTTTGATATCAACTTAACAAATCAACAGCAACAACAAATAATCGCATTAAAACAACAATGGCAATTAAATCGGCCGGTATTAATTGCAGCAAGTACACATACTGGTGAAGATGAAATTATCTTATCTGCTTTTAAACTATTACTGCAAAAACACGCTAATCTTTTATTAATTTTAGTACCACGTCATCCCGAACGTTTTAATACTGTTGAAAAGTTAATTAATGATGAAGGTTTTCATTATATCAAACGCAGTAATCAACAAATACCAACGCCTCAAACACAGATAATTTTAGGCGATACAATGGGAGAGTTAATGGTGCTTTACGGTATTGCCGATATTGCCGTAGTTGGAGGTAGTTTCGTTAAACACGGTGGACATAATCCATTAGAACCCGCTTTACACCATATTCCTATTATCAGCGGAGAGCACTATTTTAATTTCAACGTTATTTGTGAACAGCTCGTTGCTGATAATGCAATGATTATTAGTGATAGTTCAGCCAATAAATTGGCTTCATTGGTTGATAATTTATTAACTAACCCAACTCACAGCAAGCAAATTGGCGAAAAAGCATACCATGTGTTAAAACAAAATCAAGGTGCTTTAGCTAAGTTACTTGATATTATTAACCATTATCTTTGTTAATCGAAGGGTGATTTGTGGATAAAAAACAAGGTTTATTACTAGTCAACTTAGGTACACCTAGCAAATTAACACCAGATGCAATAAAACAATATTTAACAGAGTTTTTATTGGACAAGCATGTGGTCGATTTGCCTTATTTGTTATGGTATCCCATTTTAAAATATCTAATATTACCCAAACGTGTTCCCTATATTATAAATCACTATAAAAAAATATGGTTCAATAACTGCTCGCCTTTACTCCACTACAGTCAATTATTAGCTGACAAATTACAACAAGAGCTACCAAAAATTCACTGCGAGCTGGCAATGACTTATGCTCAACCCGATATGGAGTCGGCACTCAATAATCTTAAATCATGCAATAAAATTACTGTATTACCCTTGTTCCCACAATACTCTACCACTACAACGCTTGCAGTATTGGATAAATTAAAACAGATTATTAAACGTGATAGTCATTTTAATAATATTAACTATATTCGCGATTATGCTGACAATCCATGTTATATCCACGCGCTTTATACACAAATTGAACAGGCAATTTTAAAAAATGGAAAACCGGAAGTATTACTACTTTCTTATCATGGTATTCCTGAACGTTACCGCAAAAGACGTCAAGAAGATTATATTGAGCGTTGTCAACTCACTACCGAATTATTGATAAAAAAATGTCATCAAAGTGGTCTTGATCTATCAATTCAAATGGCTTATCAATCGAAATTTGGTAAAGGAAAATGGGTCGAACCTAACACCAGTGATATCCTACAAAATCTAGCGAATACTGGTGTCAAACATGTACAAGTAATGTGCCCTGGCTTTTCCGCTGATTGTATTGAAACCCTATACGAAATCGATGATGAAAATCGGCAAATATTTCTACAATCTGGCGGTGAACAATTCTATTATATTCCAGCACTGAATGATTCTCGTTTACATATTGAATTAATAAAAAGTTTGGTTAATTGTGATAAAACCTATCCTTTAACCTAAATTAGTCGGCATAATGTTAAACATTAAGCATAAGCACTAAACAAAAGACTAATCACTTAAAACGCAGATATGCTTCAATTATAAATTCAAAATTGATTACAATTAATGCGAAATAATTAGTGGCTAACAATATTTGATTTAACGTGTGGTAGGATAATAAATATTAATATTATTAGCAGTAAGGAAAAATAGATGAAAATAATTATTATCGGTGCTCAAGCAGCTGGAGCAAGTGCCGCAGCAAAAGCTAAAAGAATCAATCCCGAGGCAACTATCCGTATTTATGAAAAATCCGATATCGTATCGTTTGGTGCTTGTGGTTTACCCTACTTTATTGGTGATCACTTTAGTGATGCTAACGAAATGATATCAAGAACCCCCCAACAGTTCGAAAAAGACGGTATTGACATAAAAATTCTTCATGAAGTTGTTGCAATAGATACTCTATCTAAAAAATTGAAGATAAAAGATCTGACTAATGGACACTGTTTTGAAGACACTTACGACAAATTACTTTTAGCGGTGGGTGCAAGTCCGATCATTCCACCATTTTCAAATGATAAACTCAAAAATATTTTTACGCTTCGCGATATCTATGATGGTCAAGCAATTAAAAAAACGCTAAATGATGCTCAAGTTAATAATATTATTGTAGTTGGGGCTGGTTATATTGGACTAGAGCTTGTCGAATCACTTGTTGCATTAAACAAAAAAGTTAATTTGATTCAATTGGATGATAGAGTATTAGTTGATGCATTCGATGCGCAAATTACCGATATCATAGCTGAAAATATCAAGCAATATTGCGATTTACATTTGCAAGAAAAAGTACTAGGTTTTGGTGGACAAGATAAAGTCACCCACGTGATAACCGACAAAGACCAGTACCCAGCCGATATGGTTATTATTGCAACAGGTGTAAAACCCAATAGCAGCATTTATAACAATTTAGGGATTAATACCTTAAAAAATGGTGCGATTATTACTGATGCGTTAGGCCAAACCAATATTCGTGACATCTATGCAGCAGGCGATTGTGCCGCACTTTATCACAAGGTTAGCCATGATATGGTCTATATTCCATTAGCGACCGGAGCAAATAAGCTTGGCAAAGTTGTAGGTGAAAATTTAGCCGGTGGACACTGTCAATTTCCTGGAACCTTAGGTACATCAGCATTAAAAGTGTTTGATATTGAAGCTGGCCGAACAGGTATAACTGAAAATGATGCTAAAAAAGCAGCCATTGCTTATAAAACCGTTGTAGTTAAAGATAAAAACCACAGCAACTATGTTGCTGGACAAACCAGTATAACCGCTAAACTGATTTATCATGCCGATACTCGTATTATTTTAGGCGGACAAATTGCCGGTGGAGTTGGATCAGCGTTAAGAGTCAATGTGTTAGCAACAGCAATATGGGCAAAAATGACCATTGATGAATTAACTATGTTGGATTTTTTATATGCTCCTCCTTTTTCTAGACCATGGGATGTTTTAAATATCGCAGGATCCATCGCAAAATAGCGAATACATAATCAATCATGGGTTATAGAACAAGTATGTTGCAAATTAGCGACTAATATCCAATTAAAGTTAACACAATACTGAAATATACCCATTGATAGATTAATTAAATCAGAAATTTATTTTATAACCGATCTATTAACATTTTTTATTTGATAATTAGATTTATCAGCAAAGGCGAGGTTCAACTATGTCAGATGCCATTTTTCAAGGAACTTTTTTTGAAAAGTTCTTATCCATTACTCATTACCAAACCTTAATTGGAATTGGACTTTTACTTGTCTGCTTTTTTGCTGTAATGAGGCCGTTACAAAACCGAAAAGTCAATTTTTCGATTCGTATGTTAGTCGGATTAATACTTGGCGCAGTACTTGGCTTAGGTATTCAAGCTGCTGCCGGATTTCCTGATACATCAAGTGTTTGGATGCAAGAAACAGCAACATGGTATGGTCTTTTTGGGCGTGCATTTATTGCCTTTATCCGTATGCTAGTTATTCCCCTCATCTTTGTGTCTATCGTTAAAGTCATTATTGATTTTTCCGGTAAAGACAATCTCCCTCAGATTGCTTTTAGAGGTATCTTTTGGTTACTCTTTACTACGGCTATCGCCTGCTTAGTGGGTATTATACTGGCTAACTTATTTTCCCTCGGTGAAATGAGCAAAGCATCGGAACTTCAAGCTCAAGCAAAACAATATACCAATATAATTGATACGTTTATCAATCTAATACCCAGTAACATTATCGCTTCAATGGTCAAAGAAAATATTGTTGGTTTAGTCATCTTTTCTGCATTGATGGGACTTGCTGCCAATCGAATGGAAAAGAAAAATCCTAAACCAATCGAACTATTTAAAACATTTATCGAAGCGCTATACAAAATTGTCATGTCAATTGCTATGACAGTAATAAAATACATGCCTTACGCGGTAATAGCTTTACTTGCTCGTACCATCATTTCTAATGGTATCCCAGCTATTATTCAAGTTTCCAGTTTTGTCGTTGCCATTTATGTTGCGACCTTAATTATGCTAATTGTACATGTTGCCATTGTATTAACGCATGGTATATCACCAATGATGTTTATCAAAAAAGCGGTGGGTACATGGCTATTAGCCTTTACCAGCCGGTCATCTGTTGGCACATTGCCTATGACAATCTCCACATTAACCGTCAGAATGGGGGTTAATACCGGTACAGCTAATTTAGTCTGCTCGCTTGGTAGTACAATGGGAATGAACGGCTGTGCTGGCTTCTTTCCGGCATTACTTGCAGTCATGGTTGCACATATGGTTGGTATTGATACTAATATTCAATTTTATATTATGTTAGTGATTGTCGTTGTGATTGGTTCAATCGGTATTGCGGGTATTCCAGGCACAGCGACCGTTGCTGCAACTGTCGTATTATCTGGAATGGGCATGGCTGAGTATTTTCCGTTGATTGGTATGGTCCTTGCTGTTGATCCAATTATTGATATGGCCAGAACTTTAGCCAATGTGTCTGGCGCAATGACCGCTGCAATTGCCACTGATCGTGAAGTGGGTTTGATGGACTTGAACGTATATAACGATCCTAATGCGACACTTGAAAATGAATCAACAGATGCCTAATTAGTTGCTACTATCAATATAGCAAGCTAAATATCATCATAGGTAAACACAATAAGCAATTTTAAAAAGTTATACAAATGATTTTATAGCTTAAACTGCAAATAATCATTTAGGTTGAAAATCTACAAATTGTGTACATCTCAATTAATAAATTCAAAATAAAAAAGGTGCGAAATGCACCTTTCTTATAATCCATTAATGACAGTAAAAACATTAAAGCGTTTTAAGCCAAGCTTTTACATCATTACCTAAACTTTTGTGACGCATTGCGTATTGTACAAAAGTTTGAACATAACCTAATTTATTACCGCAATCATGGCTACGACCTTTTATACAATAAGCATCAACCGGATCTTCTTCTAGTAACATTGCAATAGCGTCGGTTAATTGAATTTCACCACCAGCACCTAAAGGCGTTTTAGCAAGTAATGGCCAGATTTTTTCAGATAATACATAACGTCCGACAACTGATTGATTAGAAGGCGCAGCGTCAATAGTTGGTTTTTCAACTACACTATACATCTGAGCAGTATTGCCAGCTAATAGCGCTTCACCGCGACAATCGACAATACCATAAGAAGAGACTAACTCTTTTGGCACTGGTTCAACCATGATTTGACTACGTTTTGTTTCATGATAGTTATTAATCATTGCTGCTAAATTGTCTGTGCTAAGATCACTATCATATTCATCAATGATTACATCCGGTAACACGACCGCAAATGGCTCATCACCCACTAAAGGGTAAGCACATAATACTGCATGACCAAGTCCTTTAGCTAACCCCTGACGAACACTGGTTATCGTCACATTTTTTGGCAAAATACCTTGCACTTCTTGGAGTAATTGACGTTTAACTCGCGCTTCTAGCATAGCTTCTAATTCAAAACTTGTATCAAAATGATTTTCGATAGAATTTTTTGATGAGTGCGTTACAAAAATAATTTCTGTGATTCCAGCTGAAATACATTCTTTAACGACATATTGAATAAGTGGTCTATCCACAACAGGCAGCATTTCTTTAGGGATGGCTTTAGTCGCAGGCAACATGCGAGTACCAAGCCCTGCAACAGGGATAACTGCTTTTTTTACTTTTCCATTCACTGATGGTTCAAAATTTAGTGTCATTTTATTTCCTTAAAAACAAATTAACTGACAACGCTGTTACAGCTTTAAATTACTATAACGTCGATTAACAAAGGTATTTCTGATTGGTATAAACTTTAGCATACAAGCAATCGAAATACTCAAATAAATTATTGCTACAAAATTTGATATTAGATAAGCCACTTTGGTTTTAGATTGTAATACAAAATTAGTCAGAACGGTATTAGATATCAATAAAACATCTAAGATTAATCTAAAAATATTACACAAAATTAGAAAAGGGTTATTTCGGCTTAACAAGCAATAAACACCATTATCGTTTACCTTAAATAAAAACAAATCGACATTAAATGCTAGCGAAAAAATCCAACAACAACAAATGGGGGAATGAGATGACCAATATAAAGTAAGAGTGCGACTGAATTTCACAAAAATTACCCAAATACGAAAGCATAATGTCAACTATTATCAGCCGATTAACGGATATCGCAATGAATTTTGTTCTCACATATAATGCCTATTTATTTATTGATATCTCATTAGACTCAATTAATAAAGGGTTTTCTTTATCTTTGGCTAAAGAATCAATAGCAATATAAACAATTTGGCAATTCTGTAAAATTGCTTGTCTAACAACAAATTTTGCTTTGCGATCACGTTCTTGTTTTTGTGCTGGGCTAATATAAAGATCATCGTAACCGTCATCATACAAGGTAGCCCTATCTAATAAACTTTGTGTACGCCAAAAGGTTTCCTTAGGATAATCACGTGTAAAAATCTGATCGGTTAGCTTGCCTTTTACACCAGCATAACTTGAAGATAAATGCTTACTAGCACGACTTTGCGCGATATAAATTGATTGGTAACTTTTTTTATTGGAAAGAAGTAAATTTAACGAAAACTCAACGCCTTCGCGAGTTGCATATTGGCAATTATGCATAACTGAGGGTGTAGTTCGAAAATTTAATGAACCACACCCAACAAGTAAAAAAAACACGACGAAAATAATAAGACGCTTCATTTTTACTTAAGTATATTCACAAAATAACCATTTTCACATTTACCTTGCAAATAGACTACTTTGTCTTATTTACATTTTATCGCTAACTTTTTCAGCAGTATTTGAAATAGCTTTACCGCCAGATTGCACATCTTTACCTACACCATTTACTGTATTACATCCAGTAACTAATGTTGTCATTACAAGACCGAACACAATAATTAACATTTTTTGCAACATTTGATACTCCTTTCATTATTTACATTGTTATTTTAGTGTAGCAAATGCTTCTGCCACACGATGAATGTTATGGTGATTTAACCCAGCCACACACATTCTTCCGCTGCCCACCAAATAAACAGCAAAGTTATCTTTTAATTGTGTGACTTGATTTTGGGTAAATCCAGTGTAACTAAACATACCACGTTGTTTAACTAAATAATCAAAATTACGGTCTAACGATTTGTTTTTTAATAATTCAACTAAAGTTGATCGCATTGTCACAATGCGATTACGCATTGATGCCACTTCGTTGAACCATAACGCTTTAAGATCATTATTATTTAAAACATAAGACACAAGATGTGCGCCATAAGCTGCGGGACTTGAATAATTACGACGAACTGTCGCTTGAAGTTGTCCAAGCACATGACTTGCGACTTGGCTATTATCACATAAAACCGACAAACCACCAACTCGTTCACCATAAAGGGAAAATGTTTTAGAAAAAGAGTTACTGATAAGTCCACACAATCCTACTTCTGCAGCCTTTCGAAGCGCATATGCATCATCGTCAATGCTTTCACCAAAACCTTGATAAGCAATATCCATAAAGGGAATCAAATCTCGGTTTTTCAATACTGTTATAACTTTATCCCATTGATCGTGAGTTAAATCAGCGCCTGTTGGGTTATGGCAGCAAGGATGCAGTAAAACAATGCTTTTAGCCGGTAATTGGTCTAAAGTTTGAAGCATAGCATCAAATTTTACGCCACAGGTTTTATCATCGAAATAAGGATATTGATTGACCTTAAAGCCTGCACCACTAAAAATGGCAATATGATTTTCCCAAGTAGGATCACTTACCCAAACCTGAGAATCTGGAAAATAGCGGTATAAGAAATCGGCACCAATTTTTAATGCACCTGATCCACCTAGTGTTTGAATAGTTGCAATTCGCTTATCTTTATAAGCACTGTGATTTTCACCAAAAAGCAAAACTTGAATAGCTTGACAATAAGCAGGCAATCCACTCATCGGTAAATAAAGTTGCGCACCTTGATTATGCTGATAGATATAATCGCGAGCAGCTTTAATACATGATAATTGTGGGACGACACTGTTTTCATCATAATAGTAGCCAATACTTAAATTGGTCTTGTTTTCTCTATTATCATTATTAAATTCTGCGACCAAAGATAAAATTGGATCGCCCGCATACGAATCGATTTTTTCAAACATATTGACTACCTACTAACACAATCAACACTGACTAATAGTTGTAGATTATTACATCAACTTAATTGTCAATCAATCACTAAATAAAAGTTTAACAACAAATAATTAGAGCGATATTTACTGGGTGAATAAAGGTAAAACATTCATTCTTAAACTATAAAAATAGACCAATCTATACTAAATTAGCTCAATCTATTAGTTATAGTTTATTTATCATAAACATTAGCACCTTAAGGTGCTAACAGAATATGTCACGCCTATTTAACTGCAATCACTTCAATTTCTACTTTTGCATCTTTAGGTATTTTAGCTACTTGTACGCAAGAACGAGCTGGAAATGCCGCATTGTTCTCCGTAAAAAATGACTCATAAATAGCATTCACTGCGGCAAAATCATTCATATCTGCTAAAAATATAGTTGTCTTGACAATATTATTAATCTGATAACCCGCAGCTGTCACGATTGCTTTAACATTAGCTAAACTTTGTTTGGTTTGTTCCTCAATAGACGTTGCCATTTGACCAGTTACAGGATCGAGTGGAATTTGCCCAGATGCAAATAACATATTACCTAAATCAACCCCTTGAACATAAGGACCAATTGCAGCAGGCGCTTTATCGGTACTAATCACTTTTTTTACCATGTTTGATTTTCTCCTTTTTCATCTTGTCTGGTTAATCATTCGTCTCAATACATTTATTTATTTTATCTATTGCCATTTCAACAGTAACCTAATTTACTGTCAAGTTTGCGCTAAATTATGATCGTGGGACTTCTGATAAATTTCTGATATGATAAACATAATTTTTTTATTTATTGAGAGTTAACATGTTTGAGAATTTAACCGACCGTTTATCACAGACATTTCGCAATATCAGTGGGCGTGGACGTCTGTCTGAAGATAATATTAAAGAAGCACTACGCGATGTGCGCATGGCACTACTAGAAGCCGATGTTGCTTTGCCTGTTGTTCGTGAGTTTATAAATCAAGTTAAACAAAAAGCTGTCGGCTTAGATGTTAGTAAAAGCTTAACACCAGGCCAAGAGTTTATCAAAATAGTCCAAGATGAACTCACCAGTGCCATGGGTGAAGTCAATAGCTCACTGAATTTGGCAACCCAACCCCCAGCAGTCATTTTAATGGCGGGTTTACAAGGTGCAGGTAAAACGACCAGCGTCGCGAAATTAGCCAAGTTTTTAAAAGAAAAACAGAAAAAGAAAGTACTCGTCGTTTCTGCCGATGTCTATCGTCCTGCTGCGATTAAACAATTAGAAACCTTAGCTAAAGCAATTGATGTTGAATTTTTTCCTTCCGATATTAACGAAAAACCAGTAAATATTGTTAATAAAGCAATTAGTCATGCTAAATTACAATTCTTTGATGTGCTAATTGTCGATACCGCAGGCCGTTTACATGTCGATAATGACATGATGGACGAAATCAAAGCACTACATCAAGCAATTAATCCAATTGAAACCCTGTTTGTGGTTGACGCAATGACAGGTCAAGATGCGGCTAATACAGCTAAAGCTTTTGATGAGGCTCTGCCGTTAACCGGCGTTATTTTAACCAAAGTCGATGGTGACGCGCGTGGTGGTGCTGCGCTATCAATTCGGCATATTACAGGTAAACCAATTAAATTCTTAGGCATGGGTGAAAAAACTGATGCTTTAGAGCCATTTTATCCTGACCGTATAGCCTCTCGAATTTTAGGCATGGGTGATGTGATTTCCCTTATTGAAGAGTTACAAAGCAATGTCGATCGAGAAAAAGCAGAAAAAATTGCTAAAAAACTTAAAAAGGGAGACAAATTCGATTTCAACGACTTCCAAGATCAACTCAAGCAGATGCGTAATATGGGTGGAATGGGCGCCATGTTGGCTAAACTACCGGGTGTTGGTCAATTACCAGACCATATTAAAGCTCAAATGGATGATAAAATTACAATTAAAATGGAAGCCATTATTGGATCGATGACACTAAAAGAACGAGCCAATCCTGAAATTATTAAAGGATCGCGTAAACGCCGTATTGCCAATGGTTCGGGCACGCAAGTGCAAGATGTCAACAAACTCTTGAAACAGTTTGAAGATATGCAAAAAATGATGAAGAAGATGAAAGGCGGGGGCATGATGAAAATGATGCGCCAAATGAAAGGATTAATGGGCGGAGGAATGGGCTTACCAAGACGCTAATGCGCAATTATTACAATATATAATTGCGTCTAATCTATTCAATTTTTTAATCTAAACAACACATCGCACCCAATATTAGTTTTGCGATGTGTTCTCTGTGCTAATGACTGACTTGATCGATTTAATCTTAGCCGGTCGATTCATCGCTAATACCGTTCCTATTGATGAGATAATTATTAAACCAATAGCAAACCATTGATAATGAGTTAATTGTTCATGTAACACAATTAAACCAGAAAATGCTGCAAATACAGGCGATAAACTCATTAACGTACTAAATGTTTGAGCCGGTAACCTTGGTAAAGCAACCATATCTAAGGCATAAGGTATAGCTGACGCTAACAAAGAAACCACAAAAACTAGCGGTAATAATTCTATGGAAAACATAGTGCTACCACTTTGCCACACCCCAATTGGAAATAGCAAAAATGACGCAATAATAGATCCAATTGCAACACTTGATGAACCGTGAATAGCACCGGATTGACGCCCAAAGAGTATATAACATGCCCAACATGCTCCAGCAGATAATGCCAACAAAATACCCAGCGGATCTAAATCATTTGATGCTTGATGAATCGGTAATAACATAGCTAATCCGACAACCGCAATAGCTAACCAGACAAAATCAGTCAAACGACGACCAGAAAACATCGCCACCATAATAGGACCGGTTAATTCAATGGCAACGGCAATACCTAACGGAATACGAGCAATAGCATTATAAAAGCTCAAATTCATACAGCCCATTGCAACACCATAGAAAAAAATATATTTAAAAGCTTGTTTAGTTATTGGTTTTCGCCAAGGCTTGAAGATAATAGATAACATAACCGATGAAAAAGTCAGTCGCCAAGCAGTCATCCCTTCTGGACCAAGTACAGGAAACAAGTATTTCGCCATAGACGCACTACCTTGAACCGAAATCATCGAAATAAATATTAAAAAAACAGGCCAAGTACGGTTAAACATAAAGTATTACTCTAATAAAATTCGACAATGATTATTCAAATAGTGAATATCAAAAAGTTCAAAAAAAAAACGATACTGCTAAGCATCAAACACAAACATGCTCAGCCAGCTTAGTTTTCTCTTTTAACAGATAGCAAAGCAAGATCTTGCAGCGCTTTTTTGTAAGGCGAATCAGGTAAAATTGCAATAACATCAAAGGCTTTTTGGGCCTCTTGCTGTGCAGTTTGTAACGTAAATTCAAGAGATCCACAGTCTTGCATAATCTGTAAAATACGATCTAATAAATGTCGGCCATTACCTTGTAAAATAGCTTGACGAATTAATTCAGCATCATCACTGTTGGTCGCATTATGCATAGCGTGTAACAACGGTAATGTTGGTTTACCTTCATTAAGATCATCACCTAAATTTTTACCCAATTTTTGATTACTATCAGCACTATAGTCCAATAGATCATCAATAATTTGAAATGCGGTACCTAAAAATTTACCATACTCTTGCAAGGCTAATTCTTGCTGCTCATTGGCGCCAGCCAATACCGCAGCAGAATGGGAGGTGGCTTCAAATAAACGCGCAGTTTTACGATAAATAACTTCCAAATATTGCTCTTTAGTAATGTTTGGATCATTACAATTAATTAACTGTTGTACTTCACCTTCAGCAATAACATTTGTTGCCGCTGACATGATAGTCAAAACTTTAAATGATTCGGTGCGTACCATCATTTGAAATGATCGTGTATAGATGTAATCGCCAACTAATACGCTAGCGGCATTACCAAAAAGTGCATTAGCGGTTGATTTTCCACGCCGTAAATCAGATTCATCAACAACATCGTCATGTAACAGCGTCGCTGTATGAATGAATTCAATAAAAGCAGCAGCAATAATGTGTTTATCGCCTTGATAGTTAAGCGCCTTAGCAATTAATAATGCAATAACAGGGCGAATACGTTTGCCTCCGCTACTAATAATATAATTACCTAATTGATTAATTAAAGCGACATCAGAGCTAAGCTCTGCTTGTATTGCTGCGTTAACTTTTACTAAGTCATCTTTTATAAGATCGAGAATTTGATTCATTGATGGATTATTCATCAGCCTAACCGCTAAAAACAATAGAAATTTATTGACTATTATCTGATAAATCTTTTTGTGCAACAAGTTATTGATATATCATATTTAAAAAAAAACTACAAATGATAAGCATTTTCATTTAAAATGCCCCCCTTAAGTAAAAAATGATAATTGTTATGAAGATTAACTTTGATATTGATATCAATACTGAAAAAGATCCACAAATAGTTGCTCACAAAAAGCCGAAAGGTACTTATTTATTTACCTCCCTTTCGGTCGCTTCACACTTATGCTTATTCGCATTATTATTTAGTTCTGCACTATTTGCCAAAGATATCATTGTTGAAGAAGGAGACAATTCAATAAAAGCTGTGATGGTTGATTTATCACAATTAGCAGCGCCTGAACAATCTTTAGTTGAAGACAAACCTGAAATAAAAGGTGACAATAACAGTGATGTTATCGACAATAAACCTATTGAAGAAACACCGGTAGAACCAGTTGTTGAGCCAGAAGTTATTGAAGAAAAAAAACCGGAGCCAGAACCCGTTAAAATACCTGATAAACCCGTTATCACACCTGAAAAAGAAGTGGTGAAACCACAACCCAAACCAAAGAAAAAACCGCAACCTACACAAAAATCATCGCAACAACAAGTTAGGCAAGAAGTTGCAAGTGAAAATATTGCTAGCACTTCGGTCGCACCTAAAATATCTGATAATCGCCAATATTCGGCAAGTGCTTCTCCAATTAGTCGAAATCAACCAGAATACCCTAGACGAGCACTCGATATGCGTTTAGAAGGATATGTGATTGCTATGTTTGATGTTAATAGCGAAGGACGTGTTGAAAATATCAGAATTATTGAGGCGCAACCCAATAATATTTTTAACCGTTCGGTAATTAATGCCATGAAGACATGGAAATACAAACCTATTGCTGCACAAAATTTAAAAATTAAAATTGTATTTAATCGGGATAAATCAATTAATTTAGACTAATAATTGAACGCCAAACTATATAAATTCACTCATAATGATTAAAAAGCGCCATAATCTTTTTAAACAATGATTATGGCGCTTTTTATCACTCAATAACGGATGCTTTATTGGCCATCAGCTTTTCAATTTCACTAGCCTCTTTAGGTACTGCAGAAGTGAGTACTTCGTTACCCGATGAAGTAATTAAAATATTATCTTCAATACGAATCCCAATGCCTTTATATTGATCAGGTACATCGGCATTTTGGTTAATATATAATCCCGGTTCCACAGTCAACACCATACCCGGTTTTAAAAGATAAAGGCGATCACGTCCTACATCGTGAACATCAATACCTAACCAATGCCCTAAACCATGCATATAAAATTCAGTATACGCCTTATCAGCGATCAATTTATCTACATCGCCTTGCATAATACCTAATTTTACTAATCCCTCGACCATAATTTTAATCACGGTCTGATTAACTTGGTTAATTGAGTTTCCTGGTTTTAATAGCTTAATTGCTGCATATTGTGATGCCAGAACAATATCATAAATTTCACGTTGAGCCTGACTAAATTTACCGTTTATAGGGAAAGTTCGCGTAATATCTCCCGCATAATGATGATACTCACATCCGGCATCAATTAATACCAAATCACCCTCTTTCAATGGTGCACTATTATTTTCGTAGTGTAAGATACAGCCATTATTACCGCTTCCAACAATAGTATTATAAGCAGGATATCGGGCACCATTACACGCGAATTCATACAAAATTTCTGCCTCTAAGTGATACTCATACAAGTTTGGCTTACATTTCTGCATAGCCCTTCGGTGAGCTTGAGCACTAATATCACAAGCCTGTCGTAAAATATTTATCTCAAAATCTGATTTAAACATTCGCATTTTATGCACAACATGCCGCCAATCACTGATTGAAATTGGCTTTAAACCAGTGGATTTACCTTCTTTGATTACAGCTCGTAATGCTTTTTTAATAATTTTATCCGCGTATTCATACTGCTCATCAGCATAATAAACGATATCTTTTCCCTTCAAGATTTTAGGCAAATTAGCATTAATGCTGTCAAAACAATAAGCCTCATCGACCCAAACTGTGCCTAAAGCAAGCTCTTGTCCTAAACGATAACCGGTCCATGTTTCAGCTAAAGGATCTTTTTTTCGATTAAATAAGATATAACGAGCCTGATTATCATGTTGTTTAATTACTGCAAAAACCGCCTCTGGTTCATTAAAACAAGTGAAATACCAAAAATCACTATTTTGCCGATAAGGGTAATGCGTATCGTTACTACGAACAACTTCTGGCGCCGCAAAGAAAAGTGCCACACTATTGGTTGCCATTTTAGCGAGCAATTTTTCACGACGATTACACAGTTCAGTTTTAATATCTGTATCTATCATTTTAATGATCCTAAAAAGAAATTATTATTCCAATTAATGAATAGTCGGTACAATATCTGATTCATTAAATTCATCGTAGCACAACATTGAAGTGATACGTACATACTCTTTAATTTCTTCAAAAGCAAAACCAAGTTCTTGTTGATCCTCATTTTCATCATAACCAAGCTTGACTATTTGACGTAAATCATAAATCGCTTCACCAACATCACCTTTTAACCGATTAATCGTTGGTTGAACTAAACCAATTCCCAGTAAAAAATGATTAACCCAACCAACTAATTCATCGATCTGCGAAAACAGATCATGCTCACTAAGTAATAACTCAAACTCAAAATTTTCATTAGAAAATTGCTGTTTGGTTAAATCATAAAGCTTTTTAATTTGTTGCTCTAATGTTTCAGCAATGGCCTCTCCGTTATTCAACATATCTTTGACTAATGGACGCCAACTTTCATCATGATTACCACCGGCTAAAATTCCTGATATGAAACCATGTAGTTCAGCAGCATTAATCCCAATCTTACATTCGATTAATTGACGATTTAATTCGTCATAGTTAATAGTATCAGTCATTACCCCACCCTGATCTTGTCATGTCAATAAAATGCACCCTGCACTTTCACTAATAATTAGTATATAATTCATACCTAACTATAAATAATAAACAGGTTACCAAGCTTTATAAAGGAATTATTTTGAACATTGCAAGTTTATTCATCAAATTTCCCCTGCTATTTTTCATGTTTGCTTTAACATTAACTGCCTGTAGTTCATGGTCATCAAACCAAGGTGTCATTATTCTTGATCTACGCGATAAAACCCATACCTATGTAAAAAGCCAAGATTTGCCAAACTATTATAAATTAGGAACAAGTGAACAAGAACTGCAACGATTTGAAACCTTTTGTGAACAAGAAATTAAAATTTCAAAGCATGATGGTAGCGAAGAGGTCGTTTTTGAAAACATTAAACATGGTATTCATGGGCAAGTTGAATTCAAAAAGTGTAGTGATAGGATCACTCGAATTTACCAATATTGATAAAATATGACTTATCTTGAGATATTACTAAGAATAATATTAACTGTTTCAAAGTTCTATTAAATCTTACTAGCGTTTCTGACAGTTTTTATTTATATTGTTCGCGTAAATGATAATATTTTTGGGAGTAAAAATAACTATGTACAAGCAAGATGTCACAATTACTGCATCGAATGGTCTTCATACCCGTCCTGCTGCACAATTTGTCAAAGAAGCCAAAAACTTTAATTCTGAAATTACAGTTACATCCAATGGCAAGAGCGCAAGTGCTAAAAGTTTATTTAAATTACAAACTTTAGGTTTAACACAAGGAACAACAATTACAATTTCTGCTGAAGGCGAAGATGAAAAAGAAGCGGTACATCATCTAGTAAAATTAATTCCAGAATTAGAATAATAACTCCCAATTAGCTATGAACAGTTTTAAAATTGAATAAGGATCAAATGTTATGGTATCAGGTATACTTGTTTCTCCCGGTATCGCTTTTGCAAAAGCGTTATTATTAAAAGAAGAGCCTATTGTTATTAATAATAAACAAATTCTTGATAACAAAATCGATGCAGAAATTGAACGTTTTAAAGAAGCTCGTCAAAAGTCGAGCGAGCAACTTAACGCTATCATGGAGCGAGCTAAATCAACATTAGGTGAAGATAAAGCGGCTATCTTTGAAGGACATATTATGCTTCTTGAAGATGAAGATCTTGAGCAAGAAGTTATTTCACGAATCCAAAGTAAACACTCAAGTGCTGATGCCGCAGTACAATCTGTATTTGAAGCACAAGCAAAAGAGCTTGAAAATTTAGACGATGAATATCTCAAAGAACGTGCGGCAGACATTCGTGATATCGGTAAACGATTACTGAAAAATATTTTAGGCATCGAAATTGTCGATTTGAGTGCAA
This sequence comes from Gilliamella sp. wkB292, assembly GCF_001690235.1. Classification (NCBI taxonomy): domain Bacteria; kingdom Pseudomonadati; phylum Pseudomonadota; class Gammaproteobacteria; order Orbales; family Orbaceae; genus Gilliamella; species Gilliamella sp. wkB292. Next base: position 55,630 of record NZ_LZGO01000055.1, on the reverse strand, counting down.
TTAGTCAACCTTGTATTTTAGTTGCAACGGATCTTACACCGTCAGAAACCGCTCAATTAAATTTAGAAATGGTGTTAGGCTTCATCACTGATGCAGGTGGACGCACTTCACACACATCAATCATGGCTCGTTCATTAGAAATACCAGCAATCGTAGGGACATCTAATGCAACACAAGAAATTAAACAAGGTGATTTTGTTATTCTAGATGCCATCAATAACGCAATTTACATCAATCCGGATCATTCAACTCAAGAAAAACTAAAACAAGTTCAAGCAAAATATCTTGCCGACAAAGAAGAACTCGCTAAATTGAAAGATTTACCAGCTGTTACCCTTGATGGGCATCAAGTGGAAATTTGTGGCAATATTGGTACCGTACGCGATATCGCTGGTGCAGAACGTAATGGTTATGAGGGTGTTGGTCTTTATCGTACTGAATTTTTATTCATGGATCGTGAAAGTTATCCTGATGAAGAAGAACAATTTAAAGCGTATAAAGAAGTAGCACAAGCGACTAATGGTTTATCTGTCATTGTCCGTACTATGGATATTGGTGGTGATAAAGATGTTCCTTATATGCATCTTCCGAAAGAAGAGAATCCATTCCTAGGCTGGCGAGCGATTCGTATTTGCTTAGATAGAAAAGAAATACTCCATGCTCAGTTGCGCGCTATTTTACGTGCATCAGCATTTGGTAAACTTCGTATTATGTTCCCAATGATTATTTCTGTTGAAGAAATTCGTCTATTAAAATCAGAAATCAATATTCTAAAAGAACAATTAAATGCGGAAGGTAAAGCATTTGATAAAAATATCGAAATTGGTGTCATGATTGAAACGCCAGCTGCTGCGGTAATTGCACATCATTTAGCGAAAGAAGTTGATTTCTTTAGTATTGGTACTAATGATCTAACGCAATATACATTAGCTGTTGATCGTGGTAATGAGCTTATTTCACACCTTTATAATCCACTTTCACCATCGGTATTAACTTTAATTAAGAAAGTTATCGATGCGTCTCACCAAGAAGGTAAATGGACAGGTATGTGTGGTGAGCTTGCTGGTGATGAAAGAGCCACTATATTATTACTTGGTATGGGGCTTGATGAATTCAGTATGAGTGCGGTATCTATTCCGAAAATTAAAAAATTAATTCGTAATACTAATTACCAAGAAGCGAAAAAATTTGCAGATACAGCATTAGAAAAAGCAACAGCTAAAGAAATTCTTGATTTAATACAAACTTATACCGCTGAAAAGCAAATTTGTTAGGAGACAACGATGGGACTGTTCGATAAAATAAAGCAATTTGTGTCCGATGATAGTAAAAATAGCATCGAAATTATTGCGCCACTAAGTGGTGAAATTGTCAAAATCGAAGATGTACCTGATGTGGTTTTTGCTGAAAAAATTGTCGGTGATGGTGTTGCAATCAAACCTTCTGGGAATAAAATTGTTGCGCCATTAAGTGGTAAAATTGGCAAAATCTTTGAGACCAATCATGCTTTCGCCATCGAATCAGACGAAGGTATTGAGCTTTTTGTGCATTTTGGTATTGATACAGTAGAACTTAAAGGTGAAGGTTTTACACGTATAGCAGAAGAAGGTCAGCAAGTTAAAGTAGGTGATACAATTATAGAGATTGATTTACCATTACTGGAAAGTAAAGCAAAATCAGTCTTAACACCGGTTGTCATTTCCAACATGGAAACCATTGCCGAACTAACTAAATTATCGGGTACTGTCGAAGCAGGAAAAACACCAATAATGCGAGTTAAGAAGTAATTACTTATCTTGATTTAGCTATAAAAAAAACCTTCAGTCCAAAAACTGAAGGTTTTTTATTTATTCCACTATATTGAATCACTGAAATCAGATTAACGCCACTTTTTATACTGATTAATTAAGTTATTGGTTGATTGGTCGTGAGAACTTACCGGCTTATCATCAGCCAATTCAGGTAAAATTCGACCCGCTAACTGCTTGCCAAGTTCAACACCCCATTGGTCAAAACTGAATATATTAAGAATAACACCTTGTGTGAAGATTTTATGTTCATACATCGCAACTAATGCACCGAGAGTATAAGGAGTAATTTTTTTCACTAAAATTGAATTAGTTGGTTTGTTACCTTCAAATACTTTAAATGGCACAACGGATTTAACTTCATCTAAACTTTTACCCGCTGCGATAAACTCTTGTTCAACTTGCTGCGCTGTTTTACCAAAAGCCAATGCTTCTGTTTGAGCAAAAAAGTTAGATAACAATTTTGGATGATGGTCCCCAACCGGATTATGGCTGATAGCTGGTGCGATAAAATCACAAGGGATGAGCTTGGTACCTTGATGAATGAGTTGATAAAACGCATGTTGCCCATTGGTTCCTGGTTCGCCCCAAATGATTGGACCAGTTGTATAAGTTGTTTTATTACCATTACGATCAACACTTTTACCATTTGACTCCATATTTCCTTGTTGAAAATAAGCAGCAAAGCGATGCATATATTGATCATAAGGTAAAATAGCTTCGGTTTCAGCACCACAAAAGTTATTGTACCAAAGCCCTATTAACGCGAGTAATGCAGGAATATTTTTATCAATTGGCGCGCTTTGGAAATGTTTATCCATCGCATGACCGCCAGCTAAAAATTGTTTGAAATTATCAAATCCAATGGATAACACAATCGATAATCCGATTGCTGACCACGATGAGTATCGCCCACCGACCCAGTCCCAAAATTCAAACATATTAGCTGTATCAATGCCGAATTTTTCAACTTCTTTGGCATTAGTCGACAACGCGACAAAATGTAATGCAACCGCTTTATCATCTTTTGCTGCATCAAGTAACCATTTACGTGCAGTTTGCGCATTAGTCATGGTCTCTTGCGTGGTAAACGTTTTAGATGCAACTAAAAATAAGGTAGTTTCAGGATTTAATCCTTTAAGAGCTTCAACAATATGCGTACCGTCAACATTAGAGACAAAATGCATTGTTAAATGATTTTTATAAGGACGCAATGCTTCAGTAATCATGACCGGACCAAGATCCGAACCTCCAATTCCGATATTCACCACATCGGTTATCGCTTTACCGGTATAACCTTTCCACTCACCACTAATCACTTTTTTACTGAATGACTCCATTTTAGCCAGTACAGCATTAACGTCATCTATGACATTTTTTCCGTCAACATAAATCGGAGTATTTTCTACATTACGCAATGCTACATGTAAAACAGCACGGTTTTCAGTACGGTTAATTTTTTCACCACTATACATCGCTTTAATTGCGCTATTTAAATCACATTCTTGTGCCAATTTGTAAAGAATGTCCAATGTCTCTTGTGTTACACGATTTTTTGATAAATCGACCAAAAATTCATCTTCAAATGGAATACTGAGTTTTTCAACACGATTAGGTTCATCTTTTAAGATCTGTGCAATGGTTTTATTGTGGTGTTTTTGGTAGCTTGTTTGCAGTGACTTCCAAGCGGAAGTAGTAGTTGGATCAATTGACTTTAACATAATAAATTCCTTAAATAATATAGCATTACTAACCATAATATAACTATGACTAACATGATGCAAGATAAGGATCTTTTATCTTTTATTTTTAAATTAATCACGCTAAAAATTTGTCGAAAGAACCATCTAATATTGCTTTCAAACAATTTTTTAATTTTCCTTCTGCAACATTATCATTGGCTTACCAAATATTAAGTTTTTGGGTTGTGAAGTTCGGCAAATTCTTGTACTAAGTTTGATGGCGTTATTACTGGGGGATTAAATACCAAACAATCGGCAACACCACCGGCTATCTGTCATCCCTTCGCTCCACAAGCCGACTTTTTGCAGTATTTTAATAAATTTACTTGCCTTCACTATAGATATAGACAAGATAACAAATTGACTAACACCTATAGCTAAAGCCCCGTCGATGAAACTTTAGTGAGTTGTATAGGAATTGAGCGTTTCGCCAATCGGTTTATCATTGATAATTTCTGCATAAACCTGAAGTAAAAAATGGAAATACACAATTAATTAAGGTGTTATCTCATAAAACTATGTACCTCGTATACAGCCTAATGACAGAAAAAATTTACTTTATAAAACAGACATCAAACTACATTTAGATAGATAGTGAATGATTAACACCAGAACAGTTAATTTATTACTATTTCTTTAATTGAAGATAAGATTTATTTTCAATTAATCATCAATAGTTAAATTACGTGTAGTTAAATCATATGGTGTTAATTGATAAACGTAATAGTTCAGCCAATTACTAAATAATAAATAAGCATGACTACGCCATGTCGCTTTGGGTGCTAAATCAGGATTATTGTCAGGAAAATAGTTATAAGGTATTTGTGGATTAATACCGGCTTTTAAATCACGAAAATATTCATTAGCTAACGTGAAAGAATCATATTCCGGATGGCCTGTTACAAACGCCATACGTTTATCTGCTGTTGCCATTAAATAAGGTCCGGTTATCTCAGATTCTGCCAAAATGGTTAAATCAGTATAATTTTTTATTTTATCAACAGGAAAATCAGCATAACGCGAATGCGGTGCTAAAAAAGTATCGTCAAAACCGCGTGTTAAAATGGCATTAGGCTGAGTGATTTGGTGCTGATAAACCCCAGATAGTTTTTGCGTGCGTGTAAATTTTGGCAAATCATATAAAGCATTTAACGCTGCTTGTACCCCCCAACAAACAAATAGGGTGGAAGTAACATGATCTTTTGCCCATTTGATAATTTCAGTCAATTTAGGCCAATAAACAACATCTGAAAACGCAACTTTGCCTAATGGCGCACCGGTAATAATAAGCCCATCAAAATTCTGATCTTTTATATTATCAAAATCACAATAAAAACTATTTAAATGCTCAGCCGGCGTATTTTTTGATTCGCGTTGATCAATACGTAATAACTGGATATTGACTTGTAAAGATGAGTTGGAAAGTAATCGTAAAAATTGATTTTCAGTCTCGATTTTTTTAGGCATTAAATTAAGAAAAAGAAGCTTGAGTGGACGAATTTCTTGAGTATTGGCTCGAGATGAAGTCATAACAAATACATTTTCATTACGTAATACATCAACCGCAGGTAATGAGTCAGGAATACAAATTGGCATAACAAAAGCTCCTAAAAACAATAAGTTATTTTTAAACACCTAAAATAGACGTCTAGAAATCCATATAGCTAAATATAGAGTGTTTTATATCATTTGTCGAGAGTTTTATTTAATCAATGAGATAACATAATTCACAAAAAATCATGGGAATAGTTAACAGGTATTATAGGATAGATGAAAGCTTAGCAAGCTAAAAATAATATAATAAAAATCAATACGCGTTAAAAAGCTCGGGTATCGGTGCGCCAGCTATCTGCGGTTAACGCTTCACCAAAATAACTATTAATTAATTTTTGGGTAATATCGCTTAACGGCGATGCTAACACTTCTGCTGTGTTACCATACTCAACAACATCTCCATTATGCATGACTAAAATTTCATCACTAATATGCTTCATCATACCAATATCTTGTGTGACATAAACATAAGAAATATTATGCTCGGCTTGTAGTGATAACATTAAGTTAACAATTTGAGAACGCATTGAAATATCTAACGCCGCTAAAGCTTCATCAAGAATAATGACTTTGGGTTTTAATATTAATGCTCTAGCTAATGCGACTCGCTGCTTTTGCCCCGCTGCCATAACCGAAGGATAATAAGCCGCATGCTCAGGTAATAGCCCAACTTGTTTTAATACATCACTAATTAATTTTTCACGTTCATGAGCATTATATTTAGTATTATGTTTTAAAGGTATTTCTAACAATTGACCAATGCGTAATCTTGGATCAAACGAACTTTCAACATGTTGAAATATCATGCGAATAAGTTGACAGCGATAATGATAATCACCATATTCAACCTTATTACCATCAAGCCAAATATCGCCACTATCTGGTTTTATCATACCAACCAACATTTTAGCCAATGTTGATTTTCCCGATCCATTTTGCCCAATAATGGCTAACGTTTTTCCTTCATTTAATGAAAAAGATACTGGATTAACAGCATTAATTAGCAGCGTACCCAACAATCCCTTAGGTATTTTAAAACGCTTAGATAAATTACGCACTTTCAGTATTGGATTCATGATCTGTTCCTATTTTATATAACTACTCATCCATATTTAACGGAAAATGACAAGCAACAGAATGATCTTTTATCGAAATAAGGTCAGGTGCTTGAATACATTTTTTTTGAGCATAAGGACATCGTGGACCTAAACGACAACCGATAGGTAAGTGTTCGAGTGATGGAATTACCCCCGGAAGTGTATTTAATGGGCTTTTATGTGGCATAGCTTTACCAAAATCAGGAATAGCATAAATTAAAGCTTGAGTATAAGGATGATAAGGCGATTTAATTAAATCTTCGCTGTCAGCAATTTCGACCGTTTGCCCACAATAAAGTACATTAATCCGGTCGGTCCATCTGGTGACCATCTGTAAATCATGACTAATAAGTAAAATCGTCGTACCAATATTTTGATTCATACTAGCAAGTAATCTAAATATTTGCGCTTCTGTTGTTGCTTCCATCGCATTAGTTGGTTCATCTGCAATTAATAGTTTAGGTTGATTGGCTAACGCAATGGCAATCATGACTTTTTGACACTCACCTTCGGTTAATTCAAACGGGTAAGATTTTAATATCTCTTTGTGGTGTTTAATACCTACTCGGTGCAATAATTCAACCGCGCGATTTTTGCGCCAAAATAACCGTTGCCACCAATGTCCTTTAAAGGTTCTTCTTGGAATTGCATCAATTAATTGCTGGCCAATTTTCATAGACGGATCTAAACAAGATTGTGGTTCTTGAAATATCATCGAAATATGTGCGCTAATGACCTTCCGACGTTGCTTTGTCGTTAGTTTAAGTAAATCAATATCATTAAAATAAAAACGATCGGCTGAAATCTTCCAATTATGATTGGTCACACCCAAAATGGCTTTAGCAATCAGACTTTTACCTGAACCTGATTCACCCACTAATCCACGAATTTCACCTTCTGATAATTTCAAATTAACACGATCTATTGCGCGTAATCGCCCATCAGGGGTGATGAATTCAATGGTTAAATTGCGAATATCTAACAAAGCCATAATTAATGTCCTGCTCGACGGCCATATAAACCAAAATTGAATAGATAAACAAAAGTAATTGTTGCAGACACCGCTAAACCAGGAGCTAGAAATGCTAAATAATTACTATCAATAATATCTTTCATCTTAAACATCATCATACCTAAATCCGGTCGTGAAAGATCGTTGGCAAAGCCTAAAAAAGTGATAGTCGTTATAGCTAAAATAATTGAACCAAATAACGAAACAATTTCAGTCAAATATACAGGTAAAATATTAGGTAAAATATAATGATTTAAAATTGTAAATGGCGATAAGCCATCAAGACGATATGCCGTAATATAAGTTTTATTCCATTCATTAATTGCCCGTTGATGAATATTATAAATAAAACGTGGCGTATAAGATAAACCAACGACAAATAACATATTGGTTATATCATCTTTCCATAATAAGCTAATGACAATCACACCTAATAGTGGTGGAACAACCATACAAAATCGAAAAATAAATATGATAAATGGGCGTATAAACGAAACAAAAAACATGAGGTAATTAATTAAACCACCAATCACTACCACATAAAATACCGCTTTTAGTGTCATTGATATTGTGGAACGATATCCAATAAGCAGATAATCAAAAATATCTTGCCCATTAGCATTGGTACCTAAAATATGATTCAAATCTCCATTTGCCCACCAAGCTGGCGGTAATAATGTTGGATAAATAGGGTTTAAATTGGCATGAAAAAACCACTTCGTTGATAACGCCACAAAAGCTATAGCTAATATGCCATAAAATCCGACAATTGAATAAAGATTACTATGCAGTCGATTAAAGCATAACTTTATGTTTTTAAATAATTGTGCAAGCTTAGACATAGTGTTCCTTATGGCGCAAAGGATAGATAGCCATTGCCGTAATATCGCCTAATAAGGTGAGTAGACTTATTACAGTACCACAAGCAAGAATCGCAATAGAAATAATAAAATAATTATGGTGATGGTAAGCAATCATCACCCATTGCCCTAATCCAACTCGGTTGAATAGAATTTCAATCACCATTGTTGAAAATAATAGTGTTGTTGTATTGTAAGTCAATTGTGGAATTGTCGCAGGAATCGAATTAGGTAACAAATGGCGACGTAAAATTTTAAAAGGTGATCGCTCTCGAATAATAGCCATTTTGATATAATTTTGTCGTGAAGTACTTTTAACATTTTGGCTGACTAACTGAATTGTCATAATGCTCGGTTGAATGGCTAAAATAATGATAGGCAATAACAAATAATGCAACTGATCAAGCAGAGCGGGTAATTTGGCTTTTTTAGATGAAATTAATATATCCAACAAAGAGGTACCAGTAGTAGATGGTGATACATTAAAATTCATTGATACCGACCAAGTAGGCGATAACAAATACATAATAATGATAACCAGCATAACGATTGGGCAAGAATATAGCAATAAGCTACCTAAACGAATGGTGGTATTTAACCAGTTAATATTGCTTAAACCCAGAAAGATACCTAAAGGTAATCCAACAAACAAAGCGACCAATAAAGCCAAAATACAAAGTTCAAATGTGGCCAACAGTGTATGAAAAAACGGCACTGTTTCACCTGTCATCAATTTAAACTGCCCTTGAAGTAATTGCTTAAAAAAAGCACTGTAGGCATCAGCAAAACTTAGACTATTGAAATTAAACATTGAATTAGGCGCAAAATAGACTAAACAGAAGCTAATCTGAGCCAATACGCAGATAATAAATAAAAACGTCACTATTTTTTTGAAAATATAGATAATCATTGTTTATCTTTATCGCTAGTATAAATAAAACACGGTAGTAGCTATTACCGTGTTTTATTTGGTTGATTGATTAATCTGGTATAACCGGTTTACTTGCTGCGGCATAAGCATGATCTTGTGCACTTAAACCGCCAGCATTACCTTTTCCTTGATAATGATAATCAGCATCTTGACGTGATTTTATACCCATTTCCGATATCACATAATCAGGTGCAGGAGCTTTTGTCATCACTGACGAAGAGTAGCCGGTTGAATGCGTGATTGTATGATCCAATTTACTTTCATTGGTATTTTGTTCGACATCATTAAAATCAAACTGCAAATTACCTTCAGTTTGATTTGATACTGACACCGTATCATTAACCACTGCAACATGACTTGCTACTTGATCTTCTTTAATAATAATTGGTAATAATAATGAAGGTATCACCGGCACAGCAGTATTAGGTTCATCCTGAGTCAATTGACTATAATCAATCGATACGCGTCCTAAAGCTAATTCTAATGATGCCGCAGCAAACGGTAATGGCATTGGTGACTGCTTAAGTTCAGTATTTTTAACTCGTCGCTTATTACGTTGACCATTCATACGTAAATGCCTTGATGTACGTCGTTGGCGTTTAGGTTGTACATCAGCAATAACATTATTATCCGTTGGTTCAGCGGCGATAACTGGCAACAATAAAGTTGGAATAATTACTCTTTCATTGGTTATTCCACTTTCAATTTGATGTTGAGTAATTGTCTCAGTATTTTTCACGCGAACGCTTTTGGTTAATGTGCGCTGTTGTCGTCTTGGTTTAACCTCTTTTGGTTTACTTGGTGCTGTTTCGTTCGCAACTTTATCTGCTTTCGTTGCATTAACAGCCGTTGCCGAATTTGCATTACTATTTTGTTTACTTCGACGATTATTATTTTTATTATTCGCTTCTTTTACTACAGCATCAGAAGAAGATGGCGTTGCCACTAACTCATTATTGGTGTTATTGACAGTATTATTTTGACGATTATTACGTTGACGTCTGTTATTTGAACGCTGATTATCGCGTCGTTTGGTCGGTTGAGGTTTAACTTCTGGCTGTGGCTTTTCTTTTTCACCTACAAATAATTGGCGTATTTTACCGAATAACCCACCGAAAAAGCTTCCTGAATTTTCAGCTTTTTTAGTTTCAACCTTAACTTTTGTAATAGTACTAGCTTCGACTTTAGGACCTGATAATACCGCTTGTTCAACAACCACTTCCGTTGCTTGATCCTCTTCCTCTTCTTCAAGTTCACGAATCAATTTTGGCAGATTATAACTTAGTACATCAGTCTCTTCACCACTTCGTTTACGAATCACTTTATAAAGTGGTGTTTCCATCTCTTCATCACCGGCTATGACAATTTTTACATCGGGATGCATTCTTTCAATATTAGTGATGGCGCGACGTTTTTCATTAAGTAAGTAACTGGCAATAGGAACGGGAACAATTACATCAATCTGAACAGTATTATCCTTCATTGCCTCTTCTTGGATTAATCGCAAGATAGAAAGTGATAATGAATTATTATCACGAACCGTACCCGTCCCTTGACAACGAGGACAGATATGATGCGTGGCTTCTCGTAATGAAGGACTTAAACGTTGACGTGACATTTCAAGTAAACCAAAGCGCGAAATACGAGTGGTTTGAATCCTTGCACGGTCAGTTTTCATCGCTTCTTTTAAACGATTTTCAACTTCGCGTTGGTTACGAATCGGAGTCATATCAATAAAATCGATAACAATTAACCCACCTAAATCGCGCAAACGTAACTGACGGGCGATTTCCTCTGCGGCTTCAAGGTTAGTATTAAACGCGGTTTCTTCAATATCACTACCACGAATTGATTTGGCTGAGTTAATATCTATCGCAGTTAAAGCTTCAGTTGCATCAATAACAATCGAACCACCAGAAGGTAAGCGCACTTCTCGCTGGAATGCTGATTCAATTTGTCCTTCGATTTGGAAATGATTAAATAATGGCACATCACCATCATAAAGTTTTAACCGGCTAACATATTCTACTCGCCCTAAATCAACAAGCCGTTTTTTAGCAATCTCAAGCACTTTAGGGTTATCAATTAAGATATCACCCACATCATCACGCAAATAATCACGAAATGCTCGAGTAATAATGTCACTTTCTTTATGAATTAGGCTCGGCGCCGGATGATTTTTCGATTCGTTTTGAATCGCTGTCCAATAGTTAACTAATGCATCTAAATCTTGCTGTAACTCTTCTTGGCTTTTACCTACACCAGCAGTTCTAGCAATAACGCCCATACCTTTAGGTTTTTCAATCGCATCAATAATGCGTTTTAAATCAGCACGCTCTTCACCTTCTATTCGTCGTGAAACTCCACCTGCACGAGGATCGTTTGGCATTAAAACTAAATAACTTCCCGCTAAACTAATGTAAGTGGTGAGCGCTGCACCTTTTTTGCCGCGAATTTCTTTTTCGATTTGAATTAAAACTTCTTGGCCTTCTTGTAAATTTTTAATACTTCGACGACCAGTCACGTTAGAGGGGAAATAGCTATCAGCAATCTCTTTTAGGGGTAAAAATCCATCACGTTCACCACCATAAGAAACAAAAGCAGCTTCCAAACTTGGATTAATTTTAGTAATTTTGCCTTTATAAATATTGGCCTTTTTTTGCTCATGCCCAAGACTTTCGATATCTAAATCATATAAGCGTTGGCCATCAACAAGAGCAACACGCAGCTCTTCTTGCTGCGTTGCGTTGATTAGCATTCTTTTCATTATTCTACACTCTTAATTAATCTTAATTAATTGTAGGTAGAACCTTACTATTAATAAGTGCTTATTTTCACAATGATCATTAATGGTACTTAACTAAATATTTTGATACGGTATTCATTATTTTAGTTGTGTTATTTTTGTTATTATTTTATGTGAATCCAATATCATTTACACAATATCTATACAAAATTTTAGGCATCATTAGAATTCAAAAATCTTGTATACTTTTTGAACCACTCCTAAACATATAATTCATCGATATTATTACTTTGGTTAATTTGCAAACCGCAGTGAGGTTATCAACCTTGGCTAACAAACTAAATCTTTATGTGATTGTTTAAAATAAACATATTATTTAATTATAATGATTCTACTTACGCTATTTTATTTTTGATAAATTGTAATGTCTAACGCCATTGCTGCATTACAAGGATAAAAAAATCCTGTCTTATTATTAACGTTTCAGCAAAGGATAGCAAGTAAATTAAACTTCAAATTTTATAAACAGTTAGCAATTTATTTTAAATGCTTTATAAATACTGTTGAGTCTATAGTCAAAAACTAAGCTTATCCCCAATATACTTTATACTAAAACATCATATTAACCTGAAATATTTTTACAGTTTTTTTATTCTGTGATTAATAGCTCAAAATTAAAAATCAAAGTTCACTCGCTTAGTGCATATCTAAATCGATTGAGTATAATGACTGCCAAACAATGGTTAAAGAGAACACCTTAATTTATGGATAATTGTGAAAAAAATGCATTGGTCGACTTTACTTCACGTTGGATACAGCAATTTGATGACGCACCGCATAATGACGAACTCCACGCTCTGCCCTCTCCTTGTATTATAAAAACCCAAAATTTATCGGTTTATTGGCAACCTTTTTTATTACAGCCGCCTAAAAATCTAATGATTATTGAACAAGTCGTTGGTCTTAAATTACACGCAAGTGCTCATCTTTTTTATGGTAGCCAATATGCTGGCAATATGAGCGCAATATTTGACAATATTGAATTGCTCTTAATACAAGCTTGGAATGATGATGATTTTTCGATTCTGGAACAAAATTTAATTGCGCATTTAACCCAACAAAAAAAATTAAAAAGGATCCCCACTATTTTTATTGCGTCAACCAATGACAGTACCGAAATTATTGCAATAAATAATTTAACAGGTGAGGTCGTCAAAGAAGATTTGATTAGTGGTGAATTAACAACGTTAAGTCAGGATTTAACCGCTTTTTTAAATAAATTAATTGTTACTTGTTAAACAATAATTGTATACCAATGACGCATTAATTATATAGATAATATACAAAATTAACTATTATCGAAATTGTATCTTACAAAATAATGTGTATATAATGCATTGAAAGTCATTAGATCAGATAGGTGAATTATGTTTGAAAATTTAACAGCAGCTCCCGCCGATCCCATTTTAGGATTAGCAGATCTTTATAATAAAGATGAACGCACTAACAAAATTAATCTTAGCGTTGGTGTTTACAAAGATGAAACCACTAAAACACCTATTTTAGAAAGTGTAAAAAAAGCAGAACACTTTTTATTAACTGATGAAACGACCAAAAGTTATTTACCTATTGATGGTGTCAATGCTTTTAACGTAGCAACCCAAAAACTTCTGTTTGGTCGTGAAAATGAACGTGCAAGAACCGCACAAGCGCCTGGTGGCACCGGTGCATTACGAATTATGGCCGACTTTTTAGCACGTCGAACTAAAGTAAAACGAGTTTGGGTCAGTAATCCATCTTGGCCAAATCATCGCAGTGTTTTCCAAACAGCAGGTCTTGAAGTGCGTGAATATCATTACTATGACCCGCAAAACCATGGACTTAATTTTGATGCAATGATGAGTGATTTAAGCCTTGTTGCAGCTGGTGAAGCTGTGCTATTTCATGGTTGTTGTCATAATCCGACAGGCATTGATCCGACCACAGAACAATGGCAAGCCATTGCCGATTTAGCCTTAAAAAATGGTTGGTTACCACTTTTTGATCTAGCCTATCAAGGTTTTGGTCAAGGCATTGAAGAAGATGTTTACGGATTAAAGTTATTTGTCGAAAGTCAACCAGAACTACTAATTGCTAGTTCTTATTCAAAAAACTTTGGCCTGTATAACGAACGCGTTGGCGCATTTACCTTAATTGCCGCCGATAGTGAAATTGCCGATCGCGCTTTTAGCCAAGTCAAAACCATTATTCGAGCAAATTACTCAAACCCACCTGCGCATGGTGCAAAAATTGTTTCTTATATTTTAAACAATGATGAATTAAAAGAAGAATGGATAGATGAATTAACTAATATGCGACAACGTATTCACCGTATGCGTCAATTATTTGTCAAAACCTTACAAGAAAAAGGTGCTAACCAAGATTTTAGTTTCATCGCTAAACAAAATGGTATGTTCTCATTTAGTGGTTTAAGTGAAGAGCAAGTACTGAAATTACGCAACGATTATGGTATTTATATTGTCAATTCTGGACGAATCAATGTTGCAGGCATGACGTTAGATAACATGTCCAGACTGTGTGAATCAATAGTTGAAGTGTTATAAAAATATTATTAGTAAAATTTTGGACGATTTAATTTCTAGTTAAACAAGTTTAATTAACGTTATTTCGTGTAAATTAAAAAAATAAAAAATTTGTTAGCTACCTGCATACTTTAAATTGTAGTTGTAAGGGCGGTATCATGATATATAGGCATTTTTTATTTAAAGCATCAAGGATTGTAAAATGATTAGTAAAGATTTGCGCTCGGTTTTAAATGCGGGTTCGCTAATTGTTGGTTTAATTAACGCAACATTTTTTTATTTTTTTATCTCTCTAATTATATTATTCGTTAATCTTTTTATTAGTTCAAATATACTAAGGGATATCGGTTATCTTTTCTTTGTGATTTTTGTCGTGACTTTCATACTTAGTATTTATATAAAACTAAAAAACTCAAATAAAATAAAATCGCTAGCAAGAAATTTAAATATGAGTTGGACGCGTGATCTTACTATAGGAAAAATAAATGCAACTTCTGTTATATATTATCCCAATAGTAAGACTTTTTATTTTGTGAATCCAGTAGCAAATATATATGCTAGCGTTCCTCATGATTTTTTCAGAAATGTTGAACTGGAAGTAACGACAAAAACGGTAGCTAAAACAGAGGGCAATAAAAATTCAGCAAAAACGCATTATAAAGAAAAAGAAAATTGTAGTTTAATACTTTTTACCAATGATTTTAATATGCCAAGAATTTCAATTCCGATAAAAAATGGTCATGATGCCAGAAACTGGAAAGCAAAATTAGAATTGCATATTGCACCATAATTCCTCGATAGGAGCTAAGTATGACAGCAATATCGTCAATTCTATTGCTGTCAAGAATCATCATCAAAAACAGTGAATCATACTATTTACCGATTCATCAAGCAGTAGCCAGAATATGATCCGCGCTAAATTATTTTAATGCAAAGATAAATAAGTATAACAAAATGAAGTTAAACATACTGAGCTAACACAAATAATTATCGATTATCCTTTAATTATATAAAGTCTAATTCTTATTTTTATTCACTTTTATAAATCCCCACTTAAGTAGTCGTCTGATAGCAAATATATAAATTGAACTGGAGTATCAACCCAAAATCCAATCAGTTCATCAATGATTGGCAATAATGGTTCCATTGAAACCAAAATGAGCTAAAACTCAATGTTTTTATTCCATTTTGTTATATCAATAGACAAACTGATTATTAGACGATGATTGAATTATTATGAATAATTATTAAACAGAGTAGAGAATAATTATTGAGGGTGATTTAGTGGCATCACACGTTATAGATTTTTTGATTTTAGGTAATAATTTTGGCACGAGTGAAATGCGTGCCATTTGGTCAGAACAACATCGTTTAGAAAAACAAGTACAAGTTGAGGTCGCCCTAGCGCAAGCACAAGGTGAACTGGGTGTGATTCCACGCGAGGTTGCCGATGCAATTATTGAAAAAGCCGATGCCTCTCAACTATCTATTGAGCAAATAGCCGATGAAGCAGCTAAAGCCAAACACTCCTTAATGTCAACCATTAATGCACTACAAAAACAAGTGGGTGAAGCGGGTCAATTTATTCATTATGGTGCAACGACCCAAGATATTGTTGATACGGCGACAGTCTTACAACTAAAACAATCATTTGCAATAATTGAACGTGACACCAAACTGATCGCGAACGAACTCAAACGGTTAGCAAAAAAATATCAATTTTTACCTATGGTTGGGCGTACTCATGGTATGCAAGCACTCCCAACAACGTTTGGCTTTAAGCTTGCAGTTTGGTTAGATGAGTTTGTTCGCCACTTACAACGGTTAAATGAGATCAAACAACGAGTATTAGTCGGTAATATCAGTGGCGCAATTTGTACCTATGCATCAATGGGTGAGCTAGGGCCGAAAATTGAACAGCACGCATTAACCTTACTCGGTCTTAATACCCCCAATATTGGCTGGCAAGCCGCTCGTGACCGTTTTTCAGAATACGCATCAGTCATCGCGTTAATCAGTGGCACACTCGGTAAAATTGGCAATGAATTTTATAATTTAATGCGTACTGAAATTAATGAGGTAGAAGAGCCTTTTTCAGACGGAAAAATTGGCTCAACCACCATGCCACATAAACGCAATCCAGCAGCATTAGAAGGTCTTGCCAGCTTAACGGCGCCATTATTAAAAAGTGTGGCGCTAATTCATGAATCGATGAAAGTTGAACATGAACGTGATGCCATGAGCTGGCGAGCTGAGTGGATCGCCCTACCTGAAATTAACCTTTATATTTCTGCACAATTACAAACAGCATTAGCTGTTTTGAAAGGTTTAAAAGTCAATGCCAAACAAATGCTCACCAATTTGTCATTACAAAATGGCTTATTACTGTCAGAGAAAGTTATGTTTGAAATCGGTAAACGGTTAGGCAAACAGACAGCACATCATTTAGTTTATCAAAATGCAATGAAGGCTTTTGAACAGCATCGCCCCTTTAAAGCGGTATTATTAGAAGATCCCAACTTGAATCAAGAATTTACCGATGTAGAACTTGAAAACTGGTTAAATCCAATTAATTACTTAGGATCAGCATCTGAAAAAGTCCAACAAGTGATTGATTATGCGGATAAAAGCGGAGTGTTAATATGAATTTTCGCTTGATGACTTATGATGATATTCCTGCTTATCAAACGTTATTGCACAATGCCTATCAGGCAGTCAGTCAATTAGGCATTCATTTTGCCGCTGCGACTGTTGACCAATTTACCATTGCCGATCACATTGAATCGAATGCGGTGTATGTTTCTGAAAAAGATAGTGAGTTAGTATCAACGTTGAGTATTCGCTTTCCTTGGGGTAATAATCCTGGACCTTATGGCTTACCCCATTTAGGCTGGTTTGCAACCAATCCCCAATATAAAGGTCAAGGCTATGGCAATGCATTATGGGACTGGGTAGAAAATCAAATTTTAATAAATCAATTAAAATTACCTGCGGTTACATTAGGTACTGCACAAAATCATCCTTGGTTAGCACAAATTTATATCAATAAAGGTTATCGCCCAATTGGTCAAGCTGACTTAACACCAGACCATACTACACTTTATTTGGAAAAAATACTTAATCATAAAAATTATACTCAATGGAAATCAAGGAGTAATTAACGATGAGAACAATAAAAACGATAGTATCGACAGTAATATTCGTGTGCTTGACGCTACTAGTTGGTTGTGATGATAAAGCGACCAATCAAGCAACAGAACAAAAAGTCATTAAAGTTGGCTCAACAGGGCAAAGCTATCCAAATGGATTCAAACAAGACGGCAAGTTAATTGGTTTTGATGTTGAAGTGACACAAGCGATTGCTAACGAGTTAGGCTATCAAATTGAATGGGTCATTGCTGAATTCGGTGGCTTAATGGGGCAGTTTGATTCAGGGCGATTAGATACCATTGCCAATGCTGTTGCAATAACGCCAGCCCGCCAAGCCAAATACGATTTTTCCAATGCTTACAGCTTTTATGGTAGCCAAATAGTTACACATAAAGATAATCAAACTATTAATACTCTATCTGATTTTAAGGGTAAAACTATTGCTGGCGTGCTAGGTTCAAATCACATTAACAATTTGAAAAAAGCATTTCCAAATAATGAAGTCACAATTAAAACTTACGAAACAAGAGATGGCGCAATGTATGACACTGAATACCAGCGTGTTGACGGTTATGTAAATTCTAAACCAATTTTACTTGCTGAAATCAAACGAAAAAATTTACCGTTTAAATTAGTCGGTGAACCAATAACTATCGAACAAGTAGCGTTTCCATTTAGTAAAGATGAAAAAGGTAAAGCACTACGTGAAAAATTTAATCAAGCTTTAGAAAAGTTACGTGCAAATGGTACATTGAAAAATCTATCAATTAAATATTTTGGCGAAGATATTACCTCATGAATTTTAACATAGACTATTTTTTAAGTGTGTTCCCGCAGATTTTACCTTATTTGCCGGTGACACTCTTTATTTCTATCGTGTCGATTATTTTCGCCATTGTTTTAGGACTAGCTATCGCACTGGTAAGAAACAATAACATTGTTATTGTCGATTCGATTTTTTCGCTGTTTATTTCTTTATTTCGAGG
Organism: Gilliamella sp. wkB292; assembly: GCF_001690235.1. Classification (NCBI taxonomy): domain Bacteria; kingdom Pseudomonadati; phylum Pseudomonadota; class Gammaproteobacteria; order Orbales; family Orbaceae; genus Gilliamella; species Gilliamella sp. wkB292. Next base: position 37,162 of record NZ_LZGO01000055.1, on the reverse strand, counting down.
GATCCCTTCAGTTGTTTTACTATTTATTATCTATTACGGATTGCCACAAATTTTTCCAGTATTAAAACAGATGGGTGCAACTACAGCGGCCATTATCTGCTTTAGTCTAAAATATTCAGCCTATTTAGCCGAAATTTTTCGGGCAGGATTAGCATCGGTCGATATTGGTCAAAAAGAGGCTGGACTTACATCAGGTTTAAGTATTTTTCAAGTTTATCGAGGCATAATATTGCCACAAGCTATGATCAACGCACTGCCAAATACTGGTAATATGTTTATCTCATTACTTAAAGATTCATCCGTGGCTTTTTTTGTTGGTGTGCAAGAATTACTTGCCGCAGGGAAGATGTTAACGGCAAACTCTTTTCTTTATTTTGAAACCTACTTAGCGGTGGGTATTGTCTATTGGCTAACTGTTGTTGCTTATTCTTGGATACAAAAACAGTTAGAACGTAAACTCACCAAGCCTTATCATCGTTAAGGAGCAAAGGAATGATTTCTGTATCTCATTTATCTAAACGGTTTGCTGATAATGAAGTGCTAAAAGATATTAACTTGCAGGTAAAACAAGGCGAAGTTGTCGCTATTATTGGTCCTTCTGGTTCAGGAAAATCAACATTATTACGTTGTTTAAATTTACTGGAAAAACCTAATACAGGTACAATTCGTATCGGTGAGGTTGTTCTTAATTGTAATCAGTACAGTCATAAAGATGAGAACAATTTACGTAAACAATCTTCCATGGTATTTCAACACTATAATTTATTTAAAAATAAAACAGCGTTAGAAAATATTACCTACCCACTTAGAGTGGGTAAAAAAATGAATAAAAATCAGGCTAAAGAGCTTGGCATATCACTATTAACCCATGTAGGCATGCTCGAATATGCAAATCAGTACCCAAGTACTTTATCCGGAGGTCAACAACAGCGGGTTGCCATTGCTCGAGCATTAGCGGTGAGGCCCAAAGTGCTATTATTCGATGAACCTACATCAGCGCTCGATCCTGAGCGGGTACACGAAGTATTACAAGTCATGTTACAACTTGCTAAAGAAAACATTACAATGATCATTGTCACTCACGAAATGGAATTCGCCAAATATGTTGCTGATCGTATCATTTTTATGGCTAATGGTATTATTATAGAAGAGGGTGTGGCTAAATCTGTTATCGATAATCCACAACATGCACTCACGCAACGCTTCTTGCGTCAATTAAGCGACGATATTAATTTCGAAATTTAGTGAACACCTTGTTCATTCAATAAAAGTAAGAAATCATTCTATCGCTTAGAGGTTTAAAGCGTTAACCAATGTCGTTTAACAAATTGGTCAACGCTTAGTCCTGTAGCCAATTGATAGATATCTTTCACTAAATTATCGGCTTGTTGTTCATTTCCTACTGCTTTTTTTAATTTCAACTGCATCTCAAGCTTGGTATAAGGATTGTTTGGGGAACCTTTGGGGTTATCAATCCGCTGACAAATTGTATTTCCAGAATTAAAATGAATCTCTACCACAACATAGCGTCCAGTATAAGCTTCTGGTTGTGCGGTAACATCAATCTGACAGCTATCTTGAATTTGATAAGTACGTTGCATTTTTTGCATCAAATTATGAATATTCTCTGGTATGCGATTTGAGGAAAATTGTTCAAAATCAAGAGGGATCCCCAATAGCGTTAACGCTAAAATATATTCAGCAGAAAATCGCCCCTGTTCCGCTAGGGTTGGTAATGAATAAATTAGCGCGGCATCACTGTTGGGTGGTGCAAAGAAAATTGTGATATGAGTAATATCATGACAATTAAATTTTGGATGCTGAAACAGTAATTGTCCCGCATCGGCTATATATGCAGCCGCAGAGCAGTAAGAATAAGTCTTAAACCATAATCCAGGGTTAGCAATCTTCCAACTTTTGCCCCATTGATTTAAACTAAAATTACCATTACCTTGCCCATAAACCGCTAGAAACCCTAACTTTTCATCGAGAAAATCTTTATCAGCCGATATCCCAATACTTAACCATTCAATAGACTGGATCGCCTGTTGAGCCGCTAGCCCTGCATGTAAAAATTTAATCGGTGTGCCCATGAGTAAGCGCATTCCTGACGCTTGGGTTGCCGCTAATGCTAATGCTTGAGATAAAAAAGGCTTATCATACAAATAACAAATTGCTGCCGTTGCCGCCATTGCCCCGAGCGTAATAGTTGTATGCCAACCTTTTTCATAATGCTGTGGATTGACGCTTTTACCTAATAAAGCCATAACTTCAACGCCAATAATATACGCCGTTAAAAACCGTTGTCCATTCAGATCAATCGCATTTTGGTTGTCTAACCGAATACTGGCAAACAGTGCCGATAAAATAACAGCCGAAGGATGTCCTCGCACATCAGCATGCACATCATCATAATCTAAACAGTGCGCTTGATAGCCATTAAATAAGGCAGCTTGGCGTGCTGTTGCCAATTTTTTTTGCCCAACAAGCCAAGATCGGGCATGTCCACCTTCATCCGCTATCCACGCCAAAAGCTTTTGTGCATCACTATCATCATGCGCTTGTAAACTACACGCAAAATAATCAATCACACCATTAATCGCACACTCAATTGTGTGAGGATCAGTAATTAACGGTGTATTTTTTATTAAACAACTTAACTGTTTGCCTAAATTCATTCGCTGCTCATTGAAACGGTTTGATTCACCTACTGATTAAAATAACCGATAATCAGTAATAAATTAAAGATTATAAAATTATATTTTTATAACTAAAAATCATTAGATTATACAGTTGTATTAATATAGGCTTTCTTGACTAAAATTTTATATGTTAAACTAAATCACCTTTGAGTTATCCATATCAGAAACTAGCAAGTTTTATTATGTCAATTTGTTATATTGCCTTAGGAAGTAATTTACAAGATCCCCTTGCGCAAGCAAAACAGGCTATTGCAGCTTTAAAACAATTACCCGATACTGATGTCGTTGATGTTTCACCTTTTTACCGGAGTAAACCGCTAGGTCCTCAGGATCAAAATGATTATCTTAATGCCGTAATTAAGTTATCAACGTCCTTATCACCCATTGAATTGTTGGATCACTTACAATCGATTGAACAATCACAAGGGCGCGTTCGCAAAGAGAATCGTTGGGGAGCAAGAACGTTAGATCTTGATATTTTGTTGTATGATGAGTTAATCATGAACACTGAACGATTAACTATTCCACATTACCATATGAAAAAAAGAGAATTTGTTCTTTATCCCTTATTTGATATCGCTCCAGACTTAGTCTTACCTGATAACGATAACTTGTATGACTTAGTCAAGAAATGTCCCGAAAATGGATTAAAAAAGTGGGATAATTAATTATCTTGATTAATAACATAGAGTTGTCACATTTTATTTCGATTTAAGCAAAAAAATATTAAAAAAAATTTGCCAACGGCTAATTTATTGCTATAGTTTACCGCTTGCAAATAATCTGTACTTAAGGGGATTGCTGTGAAAAAGGAACAAAAAGTAAATACATCTTCTCTAAGCCTGCTTTCAATTGCGGGACTTGAGCCTTATAAAGAGGCTAAAGACGAGGAGTATATGAATCCTAAGCAATTGAAGCATTTCAAACTCATCTTAGAAGCGTGGCTTGCTCAATTACAAGGTGAAATGGGAAAAACTGTTTCACACATGCAAGATGAAGCTGCAAATTTTCCAGATCCAGCCGACCGAGCAACTCAAGAAGAAGAATTTAGCTTAGAATTACGCGCTCGGGATAGAGAACGAAAACTGATCAAGAAGATTGAGAAAACATTAAAGAAAATCGAAACTGATGATTTTGGTTATTGTGAATCTTGTGGCGTAGAAATTGGCATTCGTCGCTTAGAAGCAAGACCTACGGCTGATTTATGTATCGATTGTAAAACACTTGCTGAACTTCGCGAAAAACAGATGGGTATGTAATACCTATTTGTTCACACATTCACATATTTAACAAATATGTCTAAGCGCTATATTGGTCGCTTTGCACCGTCACCATCGGGACCTTTACATTTTGGTTCGTTGGTGACCGCCTTAGGAAGCTATTTACAAGCAAAATCAAAGCATGGTAAGTGGCTCGTTCGAATAGAAGATATCGATCCGCCAAGAGAAGTAAAAGGTGCATCATCCTTAATATTAAAAACGTTAGAGGCACTCAACTTATATTGGGATGACCACGTCCTTTATCAGTCCGCATGTAGTGAACGCTATCGAGCTACATTAAATCAGTTACTACAAAATCAACAAGCCTACTATTGTAATTGCACAAGACAACGAATACAGCTATTACCTAACGGATTTTATGATGGTTTTTGCCGCCAACAACATTTAACACTAAAAGATGATCAACCATATGCAATACGTTTAAAGCAAAATCACCCTATTTTTGAGTTCACGGATAAAATTCTAGGTTTACAAAAAATTGCAGCAATAAATGCGAATGAAGATTTTATTATTCACCGCAAAGATGGTTTATTTGCTTATAATTTAGTAGTGGTACTCGATGACCATCACCAAGGCATCACCGAAATTGTGCGCGGCGCAGATTTATTGCCCGTTACCGGTAAACAAATATCACTTTATCAACTTTTTGGTTTTAACGTTCCCAGCTACTGCCACCTGCCTTTAGTGCTGGATAATAATGGCAATAAATTATCTAAACAAAATCACGCTAAAGCCATTGAACTTAGCAATATTCAATCAATCACTGCGCAAGCATTACAATTTTTAGGTCAACCCCTACCGCTTGATTGGCAAGATGCAACTCAGCAACAGCTACTTGATTGGGCAATCAGCCATTGGAATCTCGCATTAATACCGAAACAAAATAAGCCATTATCCACCGATATAAGATAAATTTGGCGTAATACCAACTTTATGTTGGTGTAATAGATGTTTTTCAGGTTTTATCATTAGCGAGGCTAAAATTCGTGCTTTTAATTGTGCTTTTTGTTCAGAACTAACCAGTAAATCACGCAAATCTACCGCAGCATCACCAAATAAACAATAATGCAGTTTACCTATTGAAGAGACCCTTAAGCGATTACAACTTTTACAAAAATCTTTTGAATAAGGCATAATCAAACCAATTTTACCTAAGTATTGAGGATGATAATAAACTTTAGCTGGGCCAGATAAAGCTTGTTTAGGTTGTAACTGCCAACCTTGTTCAATGAGCTGTAATTCCATGGAGTGACCCGCTAAATGATAACGATTAAAAAGGTCTTGGCTTTCACCGGTTTCCATAAGTTCAATAAAGCGTAACTCTATCGGACGGTACTTTATCCAAGCTAAATAATCGTTCAATTTATCATTCATATTTTTCATTAATACAGTATTAATTTTAACTTTTTTAATACCTACTTCTAATGATTTTTCCACCCCTTGCAATAGTTCTTTAAGTTTATCTTGGCCTGTAATTAATTTAAATAAATGGGGAGAAAAACTATCAATACTAATATTAATCGAACTCAGTCCAGCTTGATGCCAATGATGCACATTTTTCAATAAACGTGAACCATTAGTTGTCACCGCCACATCGCGAACACTAGGATAAGAGGAGATCATTGATAAAATATCGATAAAATCTCGACGTAAGGTCGGCTCTCCACCGGTTAATCGAATTTTATGCACACCAAGTTCAGTAAAGGTCGATACAATATTATCGATCTCATTAAGCGTTAAGAAGTGATGATCTTTATTAGGGCGATAACCATTGGGTAAACAGTATTGACACTGAAAATTACACAGCTCGGTAATCGACAAGCGTAGATACTGAAATCGACGCTGATAATTATCCATTAATTGCATATATAACAAACACCTTATCCAAATCGGGAAGCATAGCCATTTCTGCGCTATACCGCGGCTAAGTTACCATATGAAACTAAAAATTCACTTAGGTAAAATAGCTTCAGAGTTTGTTTTAGTCTAGCATAGACTCGATTTTTTGACCATGAACAATTAATCAATATCAACATAATAAATAACAATTTAGGACTTAAATTATTGATTCAAGTTTGTCATTGCCATTTTAAGTATTGATAACTGTAATGTAATTTGGAATAGATGGAGCATGGCGATAAAGATAAACCCACCGCATATCATCTTTATGAAGTTTTAGATAATGCTTAACTAATTTATCAATTTCTCAATTTACTTACAGTGCCTTTAAGTAAACAAAAATCATTTTTCATAATTGTCACATTTCCTTATGGCTTAATCTATGTAATTGATAATTTAATCATCATAGTATAAAAATCTAATTTATATCAATATTACTTATACCTTTTAGGATATATCAATTTATTAGAATATTATATTATTCTTAACTTTACTTATTAAAAGTTCTGGTTGAATATATAATGATTTTTTGTCGATAAAACCGTCAAATGGAGGTGGTAATGATTACCCATATTAGCCCATTAGGATCAATGGATTTGCTTGCACAAGCTGAAGTTGATATGTTAAAAAAATCTGCTAATAGTGAGCTTTATCAATTATTTAGAAATTGTTCTTTAGCGACCCTTAATGCGGGTAGTAAAACCGATAGTACCAAAGAGTTATTAGATAGATTTAAATCGTTCGAAATTAATGTAATTAGTAAAGAACGCGGGGTGAAATTAGAGTTGATTGATGCGCCCGAAAGTGCTTTTGTCGATAAGCGAATGATTCGTTCTATTCAAGCCAATCTTTTTGCTGTACTGCGCGATATTCTCTTTTTGAATAGCCAAATCAGTGCCGTTAAACAATTAGTTTCTAATGTTAAATTGGATAGAGATCACTCATTTTATATAACCAATCTGGTTTTCTCTATTTTACGTAATGCTAACGCATTGCATGTCGGCGAAGAGCCCAATCTGGTTGTTTGTTGGGGTGGCCATTCAATTAACGAAAGTGAATATTACTATGCCAGACAAGTAGGAATGCAACTTGGTTTGCGTGAGCTTAATATTTGCACTGGCTGTGGACCAGGCATTATGGAAGCGCCAATGAAAGGGGCTGCTGTTGGTCATGCTCAACAACGTTATAAAGACAGCCGTTTTATCGGTCTAACCGAACCATCAATTATCGCGGCAGAACCACCAAATGCGTTAGTTAACGAACTCATTATTATGCCGGATATCGAAAAACGACTCGAAGCCTTTGTACGTATTGCTCACGGTATTATTATTTTTCCAGGTGGGCCTGGCACCGCTGAAGAATTGCTTTATATTTTAGGTATTATGCTAAATCCTGAAAATAAACATCAAGCACTTCCTCTTATTTTAACCGGTCCCAAAGAGTGTGAAGACTACTTTGCTGCGATTGATAGTTTTATTCGCAATACCTTAGGTGATGAAGCGACTAAACTTTATCAAATTGTCATTGATTCGCCAGAACAAGTGGCTCGTATAATGAAGGAAGGGGTAAAACAAGTGAAAGCTTCGCGTTTAGCCACTGGCGATGCTTACGGTTTTAACTGGCTATTAAAAATAGATGAATCGTTACAACACCCATTTGAACCAATACACGAAAACATGGCTTCACTTAATTTACATAAAGATCAGCCAGTTGAATTATTAGCTGCTGATTTGCGCCGAGCGTTTTCTGGTATTGTTGCAGGTAATGTTAAAGAGTTTGGTATGAAACAGATTGCCGAGCATGGTCCCTATAAATTGCAAGGCGATAAAGAGATCATGACGCAACTTGATAATTTACTGCGTAGTTTTGTTAAACAAGACCGTATGAAGTTACCTGGTGGTACTGCTTATAAACCTTGTTACGAAATCTGTTATTAACTGAGCCAATAAAAGTAAAAAAACATAATTTGTAGGTCACTTTAACGTTCAAAAAGAGTAATCATTACAACTGGGGAATTAGTTGTTGACGTTAAAGTGACTGATTAATTAGTTCGATAATTGCTTAGTAGTAATCAATAAGCCTACCAACAACTCTGGATTGTTATCTAATTAAGATGTCGGTAGCCCATTATTTTAATTAACCTAACGGTCAAAAATCATTTAAAATATCTAACGCTTCTGAGACTTTTTTTACGCCAAAAACTTGCATATTTTCAGGCCTCTTTTTAGGCATATTGGCAAAAGGTACAATCGCTTTTTTAAAACCATGTTTTGCAGCCTCAGCAATTCGTTCTTGTCCACTCGGTACTGGGCGTATTTCGCCGCCTAAACCAATCTCACCAAAAATCACCACATCTTGCGGTAATGGGCGATTACGAAAACTCGATACTAATGCAGCAATTAATGCTAAATCGGCACTAGTTTCGGTCACTTTTACCCCGCCAACAACGTTAACAAAAATATCCTGATCGGCCATTTGTAACCCACCATGACGATGTAAAACAGCAAGTAATAGTGCTAATCGGTTTTGCTCTAAACCGACAGTAACGCGTCTTGGATTACCATACATTGAGTGATCAACAAGAGCTTGAATTTCAACTAATAATGGTCTTGTTCCTTCCCATAGCACCATAACAGAGCTACCAGGTAACATTTCATCACCACGACTTAAAAAGATTGCTGATGGATTACTCACCTCTTTTAGGCCTTGTTCTGTCATGGCAAATACACCTAACTCGTTCACTGCACCAAAACGATTTTTATGACTACGTAGTGTTCTAAAGCGGGAATCGGCATCACCATCTAATAAAACTGAGCAGTCGATACAGTGTTCAAGCACTTTTGGTCCAGCCAATGATCCATCTTTAGTCACATGACCAACCATAATAATGGCAATACCTTTAGTTTTGGCAAAACGAGTTAAGTAAGCAGCGGTTTCACGCACTTGGGCGACGCTACCGGGTGAAGATTGAATATCAGCAAGATGCATAACTTGAATAGAGTCAATAACCATTAATTTAGGTTGTGACTGTTCTGCCAGTAAACAAATTTGTTCAATGCTGGTTTCAGACAGCATATTGATATTATCGGTGGGTAATCCTAATCGATGTGCACGCATCGCAACTTGTTGCAATGATTCTTCACCAGTTACATACAGCGTGTTCATTAGCGTAGAAAGCTTGCTCATGGTTTGCAGTAATAACGTACTTTTGCCTGCTCCGGGATTACCGCCAATCAAAATAGCACTGCCAGGGACAACCCCACCACCAAGTACGCGGTCAAATTCAGAAAAGCCAGTCGAAAACCTTGGTAGCGCTTCTAAACTAATTTCAGATAATTTTTGGATTTTAGTTTGTCCTGCACCACCGGCATAACCGGATAATCGATCATTACGTGATGAAGTACTGGCTAATCTAACTTCCGTAATAGTATTCCATGCATGACAAGCGCTACATTGACCTTGCCAACGAGGATACTCAGCACCACAATCATTACAGACATAAGCACGCTTTACTGTTTTTGCCAAACTTTTCTCCTAACCTTCACTTAATAAACTGGTTGATAAAATACACCACAATCCGGTTAAATCCGCATAATTAATGCTAATCCGTGCTTTTTCCACCACTTTGGGTTTACCATGATAAGCTACGCCAAGACCCGCTATACGAAGCATCATTAAATCATTAGCACCATCACCGATAGCAACAGTTTGCTCTATTGGAATATCTAGTGATGTCGCTAAATGCTGTAAGGTTCTGGCTTTGTATTTTGCATCAACTATCGGCCCGATAACCTTACCGGTTAATTTACCGTTTTTAATTTCTAACTCATTGGCATAAGCATCAACTAACTTTAACTTTTGTTTTAGATGATCAGCAAAATAGGTAAAGCCGCCTGAAGCGATTGCAACATGCCAATTTTTTTTATGTAATTCTCTCACTAAATAAGATAAGCCTGGCGTAAGAGGTAACGTATCTTTCACTTGTTGTAAAATATTTTGCTGCGCACCTTTAAGTGTTGCCACTCTTTTACGTAAACTTGTAGCAAAATCAAGTTCGCCGCGCATGGCTTGTTCCGTCACAGCGGCCACTTGTTCACCAACACCCTGTAATTTAGCCAGCTCATCAATACATTCAATGCCAATTGCAGTCGAATCCATATCCATAACAAGTAGTCCCGGTGAATGTAATGATGGCAAATTATCAATGGGCGCAACATCAATACTTAAAGCCAATGAAATGGATTTAGCTTTTTTAGGCATGACGCCAGCAATTCTAACAATCTGATATGTTTTAATTTTCCACGACGACACAATTACCATTGGCATAGCTAGTTGGTTTTGGAATTTTGATAAAACAGTTTTATTTAATTTTTTGCCATAAATAATCCAACCTGTTTTACCCGCATTATAGTCAAGGGGTACCACTTCGCATCCATTTAAAGATAGCGGTAAACCTTGCCAAGATTGAATATTTTCAGGTAAATCATTGTAGGTAAGTGTGTAAGCCATATCAGAAAATCTTTATAACGTGAAACGAAGCCAAAATTTATCATATCTACAAAAGATTGTCCAAATGGGTAAGGTGTTTTATATTCAGTATCTAAACATAAATTGAATTCGTCAAAGTGTCTTTGCCGTTTTAATTTTGATAATTGTATTTGGTTAAAATTCAATTTATCAAACCCATTTTAATACTTACCCATATCATTATAGATATGTCATAGCGTTAATGCCCACAAGCAAAGTTGTTCTAATGCAGGACGTATCCGTTCACCCTGTGGGGTCAATCTATATAACACTTTTAATGGCGGTTTATCCCCAAAAACCGTGCGCGTAATTAAGCCATCCTCTTCAAGCTTTTTAAGTTGAATACTTAATGTCATATCGGTAATTTCTGGGATGATGGTTTTTAATTCACTAAAGCGTTTTTCGCCAGAAAGTAAATAATGAAGTATCACCCCTTTCCATTTTCCACCAACTAAATCCATCGCTAAGCTGATAGGGCAATAATATGTTTTATTGTTATAAGTTTTTACAGTGCTTTGCTTGTCTAGTTCCATTTAACTACCTAACGCTTTAAGTTTATAACTATCTAATTTGATAGATATTGCCATAAACCTATTAAGGCATAAACTAATAATAGTCGCTCACATTTTTATAGTATAAATCCAAAAGGAATCATCATGGCATTAATTATTTTAGGTCATCCCAATATTGAACAATCTATTGCAAACAAAACCATTATAGAATCATTGCAAAAACAGATTACGGATTTAGAAATTCGTAATATTCACCAACTTTATCCAGATTACAAAATCAATGTACAAGAGGAACAAGCCGCTTTACTGAGGCATGATCTTATCGTTCTACAATACCCTATGTATTGGTTTAACATGCCAGCAATACTTAAAATATGGTTTGATCAGGTATTAACCTACCAATTTGCTTATGGCTCACAAGGCGATAAATTAAAAGGTAAAAAGTTATTACCAAGTTTAACAATTGGGCAAGCTGAGAAAAATGTTCAAGAATATAGCGCCGATTTAATCAAAAATTTACTTGAGTCGGTTAAGATTTCAGCACGCTACACACAAATGGAATATCTTCCACCTGCATTACTCTATGGTGTTTCTCCAATTATGAAAGGTGAAAGTGAAATAAAAGCAAATGCCTTAGAACATTCAAAACAGTTAGCTCAAAGAATAAAAAAATACAGCTAATCGGTAAAAGATGATATATATTATTAATATATATCATCATGTTTGATTTAATTAATACTACAGAAAATTATCAATCCCAGCTTGATTAATAAAAATAGTTTAACCTTGCCTTGTTATTTAGCTCAAAATTCTTTTACTCAGGTATTTTTACTAAAAAAATCCCAATAGAAATAACGATCACAATTTGCTATATCTAAAAGCAAAAAATCCTTTTTAAAAATAGAAAAAACAATCATCTACCATCACCTTGCTAAACGGTTCACATCTGTTAAAATTAACGTTTAGCACAATTAATGCTTTGATCTCGTCGTTATTATTAAATGGTGAGTTCAGTTTAATTGTTTTAAATGATGCAAAATTTACATACGAATAATATCAATATGATAACTTCAAACCAACCTAAAAAACGCTTACCATCGATTCTCGTATTCATAGTGATCTATCTTATCTGTCAAGCAGTGGTTTTTTTGTCAAAACCAATACTTCGTTCGCTCGAAAAGCTTGCTTACGCGATTGATGATTTTCTTAATTATACGGGTATTGCTTTAGCCGACGGTGAATTTGATCCTGCTGGGTTGTGGGTAATTTTTGGTGTGCCATTTTTGTGTGCGATTGTGCTCTTTTATCTCCTCAAAAAATTAACCGATAAGATAAAGCCTTCCTCGTCAATAAAATAGGAAATAAATCACTATGCTCAGTTGAGCATAATAAGTTATAAAAAGGCTTTATTTATTATAATAAACTTTAAAGGCCTATCTAGGAGCAATAAACAGCGCTCACCTTTAGGCGTTAAATTTTCTGCAATACCGCGTAGAAGAAGCCGTCACCGCCATGTTCACTCGGTAGTAGTTGTTTAATTTCACCTTGTAATTGGGCGTCACGATATTCATTGAGAAAACGCGTGATCTGTGCATTGTTTTCATCAGGTAAGATTGAACAGGTAGCATAGACTAAAGTTCCCCCTATTTTCAAATAGGGCCAAATTTGAGTTAAAATAGCGTACTGTAACTCAACTAATTGAGCAATATCGGCATCACGACGTAACCACTTGATATCAGGATGTCGCCGAATCACCCCTGTTGCCGAACAAGGTGCATCAAGCAAAATGCGATCAAAAATTCGACCTTTGCACCATTTTTCAGGCGTTAAACCATCACCTACTTTGACTTCGGCGTGCTGTTTTAAACGCGTCAAATTTTGTTCAATACGTTTTGCTCGATTAGCATCAACATCAACAGCCAATACTTGTGCTTGTGGTGCTATTTCTAAAATATGCGTAGTTTTACCGCCTGGTGCAGCACACATATCTAATATCTGTTCACCATTTTGAGGTGCCAATAAGTAAGCGGCATATTGGGCAGATAAGTCCTGTACCGTTACCGCACCATCTTCAAAATAAGGTAATTTGTTCACATTAACCGGTGTAATTACCTGTAATGCACTCGGCATTGATGGATAAACTTGTGATTCAATTTTTACGTCAGCTAATTGTTGCTGGTAATCAGCTACACAATAGTGGTTTTGATTAACACGCAACCACATGGGCGGTTTTTGATTATTGGCAGCAATAATTGCTTGCCATTTATCAGGATAAGCTTGCTTTAGACGGTTAACTAACCAACTTGGGTGTAATGTTCGGCTTGTTTGCTCTTTGCTGCTTTGACTAAAAGTGTGTTGTAACGATGTTTGTTGGCGTAAAAATTCACGTAATACACCATTAATCAAACCTTTTAGTGACGATTTTTTTAAAACATTAACCGCATTGACCGTTTCACCAACCGCGGCATGTTCAGGAATACGGGTATAAAGAATCTGGTAAATCCCGACTAATAATAGATAATGCAAAACTCTATTTTTACCAGTCATGACTTTAGCCATGAGATGATGAATATAAAAATTGAGCTCCGGTAATACTCGCATTACCCCAAAACAAATCTCTTGAACTAAGCTACGATCTTTATCGGCTATTTTGTCATGTTCAGCAGTTAACGCTGTATTGAGTGATTGCCCACCTTCCAATACATTAAAAATGACCTGTGCACAAACTGCACGAATGTTAGGGTGTAATTTTTTATTCATACAAGATAATAACCTAGCTCAATTAGAGAGCGACTTATTATAAAATTAATGAACCCACCCAACCCGCAATAAATAAGGGGATATTAAAATGGGTGAAAGTTGGAATAACACTATCACGAATATGGTCGTGCTGCCCGTCACTATTAAGCCCAGCTGAGGTTGCTAAGATAGTATCAGATGGCGGTGAACCAGCATCGCCAATAGCGCCTGATGCACCAATTAAACAGACTGTTGCAATCGGTGAAAAACCAAGTTGAACACAAAGTGGAACATAAATCGCGGCAATAATTGGCACAGTTGAGAATGAAGAGCCAATACCTAATGTAATCACTAATCCTACTAACATCATCATAAATGAGGCTATCACTTTATTGCCAGCAAATAAAGCTGCACTATTAATCACTAAAGGCTCAATTTCGTGAGTTTGTTTTAAAACTTCGGCAAAACCTTGTGCAGAGATCATCACAAAACCAATCATTGCCATCATTTTTATACCATCAGTAAAAACACCGTCGGCTTCACCCCATTTAATTGTGCCTGATACAATAAAACAAATAAAACCAATTAAGGCGCCTAAAATCATTGAGCCAGTGTAAAGTTGGATACTAAACGATAGCACTATCGCTAAAAGTGAAACAAAAAGTGAACGCTTATTCACATTATTTAACGCTGATAAGTTGGTCTCTTGGCGAATAATTTTATATTCACGAGGTTTTCGGTAACTGATAAAAATTGCCCATAATAAACCAATAAACATACCTAAAGCAGGTATAGCCATAGCATGCATCACGTTGACATGGCTGACATCCATACCTGATGAGATAATATTTTTTAATAAAATCTGATTTAAAAAGATGTTGCCAAAACCTATGGGTAAAAACATATAAGGAGTGATAAGACCAAATGTCATAATACAAGCAATCATTCGTCTATCTAATTGCAAACGTGACATAACATATAAAAGCGGTGGAATTAAAAGTGGTATAAAGGCAATATGAATAGGAATAACATTTTGTGAGGAAATACTTACTAATGCAATAATGATGATTAATAACCATTTAATTCGGGTTTTCGCACTGCTTGATGTCAGCTGCTCAATAGCTTTATCGGCCAATAACTCTGGTAAGCCTGATTTTGATATTGCAACCGCAAAGGCACCGAGCATGGCATAAGATAGTGCAATATTAGCACCATTACTGATACCAGTATTAAAGGCATCAATGGTTTCTTTCAATGATAAATGACTAAATAGCCCACCAATAAATGCCCCAATAATTAAACTAATCACGACATGAACACGGCAGAGCGATAAAATTAACATGCAAACTACCGCGACAACAACAGCATTTATGGACGAGAACAAATCAAGCACTATATTCATAAAAAGATTTTCGGTTAATCAGTAAAGCTTAGCATTTTAGGTGATCGATACTGAAAGTGCAATTGATAGTGTACACTCACTAATTAGCAGATTTAACAGTAGCATTTTAGATTTATGCTTAGTTTTAACGATTTGTTATAGGCTTAACTTAAAAAGACCAGCTTAATTGATCAACGATTTTTTTTCAATTTGGTTAATTTAACTCTTTGATTTTAGCCATCGGCTATCAAACTTATACGATTATTGATAATATTCTACACGTTACAGAATCAACTAGATAAAGGATTGTTGAGTTTCGACAATAATGCCTAAACGTTAAAATAACCGGTATAGGCTCGGCGCAATAATTTCATAAAATTGATAATTTATATAAATTAACTTTTCAATATAAAGTACAATACATTAAATTGGTTATTAGCACACAATAAGATACCGATTATTCAATGTGTTATAAAATAACTTTCTTATCATTGTCGCTCAATCCAGTTATAATGATGTTTTATGCAGTTTTAGTCATGCAAGATAAAAATCTAGGTAATAGAATTGATTGCTTACCTTATTTAAAAATTAAGTTTTGCGATCTATAAAAGTTTGTTATGGAGTGTTATTAATGAGAAGTAATATAGACGGTCATTTTTTACTGATTGGTTTAATGGCATATCCTATTCGTCACAGCTTATCCCCTCAGATGCAAAATACCATTTATTCTAAATTGAATATTCCTTATGTCTATTTAGCTTTTGAAGTCGATCAAGAAAAGCTACCCGATGCCATAAAAGGGCTTCGTGCATTAGGTTTACGTGGTAGCGCAGTTTCGATGCCAAATAAACAATTGGTTTGTAACTATTTGGATAAGTTGACCCCTGCTGTTGAAATGAGTGGTGCTTGTAATACTATATCTAATGATAATGGTGTGTTGACCGGTTATAACACAGATGGTATTGGTTATATGCGCATGCTCAAAGAAGCTGGCGTTGATGTTATTGGCAAAAAAATGACGATACTAGGGGCTGGTGGTGCAGCAACAGCAATTGTGGTTCAAGCAGCACTCGACGGAGTAAATGAGATTGCTATCTTCAATCAAAAAGATGACTGCTACGCTAAAATTGAAACTGTTGCTAAAAAATTGAATGAAAACACAAATTGTAAAGTTCAGGTTTTTGATCTTGCTAATGAAACGCAATTACGTAAAGCAATAGCTGATAGTACCGTACTATGTAATGCGACCGGAGTTGGCATGAAACCCTTAGAAGGACAAAGTTTAATAACCGATCCCACCCTACTAAGGCCTGAGCTTGTCGTCACTGATTGTATCTATAGCCCTCGCAAAACCAAATTATTAGAAATTGCCGAAAAGCAAGGTTGTAAAACCTTAAATGGTATCGGCATGATGTTATGGCAAGGTGCTGCTCAAATAAAAATTTGGACAGGTGAAGATGCACCCATTGAGTATGTAAAAGAGAAAATGGGATTTAACGATTAATAGATAGCAAGATTTTTTTGAATTGGAATGACTATCTAATTATAACGATTTAAATGACTAAAAAAAGATAGTATCAATTTATTGCTAACAGGATATAACATGAAAACAATTACTATAAAAAATATAGAGATAGGTAAAGGCGCCCCTAAAATCATTGTGCCACTAGTTGGTAAAACTGAAGAAGAACTGCTTGAAGAAATTACCTATCTACAAGATATCGATTTTGATGTTTTAGAATGGCGCGCCGATCATTATTGTCAAGTTGATAATCTCGACTCGGTAAAAGCCATGGCAAAAAAAATGGCTGATTTATTACCAAATAAACCGATTTTATTTACCTTTCGAACAGCAAATGAAGGTGGTGTAAAACCTTGGCCGTTAAGCGCTTATATTGAGTTAAATAAAACGATGGCATCAAGCGGTTTAATTGATTTAATTGATGTTGAGGTCTTTATTGGTGATAGCTATGTTAAAGAAATTATTGATGTTGCCCATAAAAATAATGTCTTTGTTGTAGCTTCAAATCACGATTTTGAAAAAACACCGACTAAAAGCGGTATTATTTATCGATTACGTAAAATGCAAGATTTAGGCGCTGATATCCCTAAAATTGCGGTTATGCCCAAAAAGACAGAAGATGTATTAACGCTTCTTGCTGCTACCACCGAAATGAATGAAATGTATGCCACTAAACCAATTATCACCATGTCAATGGCTGGTCTTGGCACAATTAGTCGAATAGCTGGCACAATATTTGGTTCAGCAATGACATTTGGTGCGGCTAAAAATGCCTCAGCTCCCGGACAGCTCGATGTTAAACAATTACGTTACATTTTAGATGTGTTATATCGCTGTAAACAATAGAACCATTTTGCAATAATATGTAAGATTAAATCCTATAAATAGCAGATACTTAGAATAACCATCTTCATAAAGATATTGGCAAATTTTACATTGTTTTTGATAAGTAATAACAAAAAATCAATTTATTCGTAGTGTCATGATTAATAAATATTTATAATACTGGACCATATCGTTATAGCTTATCTTTTTAAGTTATTTAAATAATACGGTCTAAAGATTGTGCAAATTAACTAACGATAAAATGCTAACAAGTATATACTCAATACATTGCTCTTTTCTGGTGTTAAAGATGCATTATTTAGCTTTACCAACAAAATACTTATTTTAAGTTTGGTTGATAAGTTAAAAATTAAAGAGATTAAAGTATATCAATAACACAAAAGTATGAGGTTTATTTTTTTATGTTCTCTTGGTGGACAAAAGCTTATTTTTTTCTTATCCAGATCCTAGTGAAACTTTTTGTCAAAAGTAAACCGATTCCAACTGATCCAATTACAGAACTAGGTTTAGATACGCACCGACCTGTTTTATATGTACTACCGTATAATTCACAAATCGACTTAATGGTAGTTCGGTCACTATGCTTACAATATAAGCTACCAGACCCTTTAGATAGTATAGAGGTTAATGGTAAAACTGTACCAGCCTATATTTATATCGATAAAGGTCCTGGTATTTTTGCATCCAATCGCCAACAAAATAAAACTATCGAAATTTTAAAAGATTATATTTCGGCTCATCAACAAAATCCTAATCTTGATATACAAATGTTGCCCGTTTCGGTTATGTTTGGGCGCCGACCAGACAAAGAAGGCAAAAAAATGCCCTCACTACAAGTATTAGGTGCAACCTATAAATTGTTTAAGATTATTATTTCTGGGCGTGATTGTTATACTCGTTTTTCTAAAACAGTTTCACTTAAGACTATCGAATTTGATGATAAACAGGATATTTCTGTTTTAGCACATAAGCTATCTCGGGTAGCACGTATTCATTTTGCAAAATTACGAATGGCATCAGTTGGTCCCAAATTACCCGTTCGGCAACAGATGCTAAATAAGTTACTAAATAGTCCAAGACTGGCCGAAGCGATACAAGAAGAAGCAAAAAGTAAAAATATTAGCTTAGATAAAGCTAAAAAAAATGCATTAGCCAATTTAAACGAAATTGCCGCTAATTTCTCTTATCGTATGCTAAGAGTGACAGACTTTGTTCTTACTTGGGCCTGGCATAAACTCTACCAAGGGCTGAAAGTCACCAATGCAGATCCTGTGCGTGAACTGGCACAAAATGGGCATGAGATTGTTTATGCACCTTGTCATCGTAGTCATATGGATTATTTATTACTTTCCTACGTACTTTACCGACAAGGATTAGTCCCGCCTCACATAGCTGCGGGTATAAACCTAAATTTCTGGCCGGCAGGTCCAATATTTAGACGACTTGGCGCTTTTTTTATTCGTCGTTCATTTAGGGGAAATAAGCTATATACAGCAGTATTTAGAGAATACTTAGCCGAGCTGTTTATCCGTGGTTATGCTGTTGAATATTTTATTGAAGGTGGACGCTCACGTACAGGTAGATTACTTGATCCTAAAACAGGCATGTTAATGATGACAGTACAAACATTGTTACGTGGTGATGCAAGACCAATTACGGTTGTACCGGTGTATATAGGTTATGAACATGTTTTAGAGGTCGCAACTTACGCCAATGAACTACGCGGCGCAAAAAAAGAAAAGGAAAGCTTATGGCATACACTTAAAGCTTTCCTAAAATTGAAAAAGCTAGGTTTTGGCTATGTCAACTTTGGTCACCCTATTTTGCTTAATCAATTTTTAAACCAACAGATACCTGAGTGGCGTGACGCAATAGAACCAACAGGCACAGTTCGCCCTAACTGGTTAACGCCTACAACCAATTTACTCGCCAAGCAAATCATGGAACGGATTAATGCGTCAGCAGCAATTAATGCGATGAATTTATGTTGTTCAATACTATTGGCCGCAGATCAACGAGCGTTAACTAAAGTCAGACTACTTGAACACATCGACTATCTTCTAAAATTATTGAAGAAAATCCCTTATTCCGATTTGATAACCATTCCCGATCAAACGCCAGAAGAGCTGTTTGAACACGCTAAAGAAATGGGAAAATTTGTTATTACAACAGATGAAGTGGGTGAAATGGTTGGCTTAACAACAGATCAAGCTGTGCTAATGACGTATTATCGTAATAACATCCAGCATTTGCTAATCATACCAGCGTTAGTTGCCAGAATTTTAATAAAGCATAATCGTATTTCTTCAGAAGAAGTGATTAATCAAATCAAATTGTTATTCCCGTTAATCAAATCAGAGCTATTTCTTTATCATGATGATGAACAACTTACTCAATATGTGAATAAAATCATTGAAACTTATGCTGAGTTAAATTTAATTAGTTATTCACCTGATAAATTAACCTTAAATTATTTAAAAATGTCAGGATTACAATTACTTGCTTCATCCTCAAAAGATACTTTGCAGCGTTATATGATTGCGTTTTCTTTGTTACAAAAAGATCCGTCTATTAGTCGTGCTACTTTAGAAAAAGAAGGGCGACTTATTGCCGAAAGATTATCGGTTTTACATGGTATTAATGCTCCAGAGTTTTTTGATAAAGGCGTATTTGCTACATTAGTCAGCTCACTACGTGAACAAGGTTATTTAGATGATGAAGGTGGTGCTAATTTAGCTAAAATTGCCACTATGCATGAAACGCTTAAACCTTTGATTACGGCAAGAGTGATGCAAACTATTGATGAGATAAATCCTTTAGTAACGCAATAAAATAGTTGATAAGTTTCAGAAAATCAATGATTACGATTAAGTAAAAATAAAGATTTATATCGCATAATTTTCTGAAACTTATTTCAAAAAAAATTTTTTTATATCTTTTTTACTAAGCTTAAAACCTTTATTTTTGTCTTTTTTGACCTATATCAAACTTTGTCAATTCATTTCCGTTTTTCCCTTTATTTCTATTAAATAAACGATTATTATTAGTATAAATAGGGATGTTTATAGCCTCAAACATAATAAATCAAATAATGTAATGTCAGCTTTTTTAAGGAGTTCATATGCTATTGAACCGTAGACAGTTCTTTAAGATCTGTGCTGGTGGTATGGCAGGAACAACGGTAGCTACACTAGGATTAGCGCCAAATGTAGCACTCGCACAAACTCGCCAATTTAAATTAATCAAATCAAAAGAAACGCGTAATAATTGTACCTACTGTTCGGTAGGATGTGGAATGTTACTCTACAGCCGTGGAGATGGCGCCAAAAATGCCGAATCGTCTATTTTTCATATCGAAGGCGATCCAGATCATCCTGTTAGTCGTGGTTCACTGTGCCCAAAAGGTGCCGGTGTCCTTGATTATATTAAGAGTGAGCAACGGGTTAAATATCCGGAATATCGCGCACCGGGCTCAGATAAATGGCAACGTATTAGTTGGGATGAAGCAATTGATCGCATTGCGCGTTTGATGAAAGCTGACCGAGATAAAAATTTTATTGAAAAAAATGAGAAAGGCACAACAGTTAATCGCTGGACAACTACCGGTTGGCTTGTCACTTCGGCAGCAAGTAATGAAACGGGTTGGTTAGCTTTTAAAGTGGCGCGTGCGTTAGGTATGTTAAGTCTTGAAACACAAGCAAGGGTTTGTCATGGTCCTTCAGTATCAAGTCTAGCAGCCACTTTTGGACGCGGCGCAATGACAAATAACTGGAATGATATCAAAAACGCGAATGTCGTTATTGTCATGGGGGGAAATGCAGCTGAAGCCCACCCTGTTGGATTTAAATGGGCTATTGAAGCTAAAATTACTAACGGAGCAGAACTGATCGCCATCGATCCACGTTTTCATCGAACTGCTTCTGTTGCTGACCATTATGTCCCAATTCGTTCAGGATCGGATATCACATTTTTACTGGGTGTTATTAATTATCTAATTACCCACAATGAAGTCAACTTTGAATATTTGGTAACCCACAGTAATGCAAGTTTACTTGTACGCGATGATTTCAATTTTGATACCAATACGGGGTTATTTAGTGGTTATGATTCATCTAGCCGCCAATACGATCAAACAACATGGGCTTATCAAAAAGATGAAAATGGTTATGCCCTCAGGGATAAAACACTGAGTCATCCTCGTTGTGTATGGAACCTATTAAAACAACATGTTAGTCGTTATACACCTGAAATGGTCAATAAAGTAACGGGTAGCCCTGTGGAAAGTTTTTTACATGTTTGCCGATCTTTAGCCAGTACTAAAACTAATGATAGAGCTGCGACGTTCTTATATGCTTTAGGGTGGACTCAGCATACTTATGGTTCACAAATTATCCGCACTGCGGCTATGATACAGCTAATTTTAGGTAATATTGGTGTAATGGGTGGCGGAATTAACGCCTTACGTGGTCACTCAAATATTCAAGGTTTAACTGATGTCGGTTTATTATCTAACCGTTTACCTGCTTATCTTGATTTACCAAAAGAATCACAAATTACGCTCGCACAATATTTAGAAGAAAAAACACCCAAACCGCTTGGTCCGAGCGAAGTTAACTTTTGGGGCAATTATCCAAAATTCTTTGTCAGTTTTATGAAGTCAATGTACGGCGATAAATCAACAAAAGAGAACGATTGGGGGTTTGATTGGTTACCTAAATGGGACAAAACGTATGATGTTTTAAGATTCAGCAAAATGATGCGTGATAAGCAAGCTAATGGCTTTATTTGTCAAGGTTTTAACCCACTTGCCGCGCTACCCGATAAAAATAGTATTCGCGAAGGTTTATCCAATCTAAAATTTTTGGTAAGCATTGATCCAATGCCAACAGAGACAGCCGAATTTTGGAAAAACCACGGTGAATCTAATGATGTCGATCCAAGTAAAATCCAAACAGAAGTCTTTAGATTACCCTCAAACTGCTTTGCAGAAGAAAATGGTACCATTGTTAACTCTTCTCGATGGTTACAATGGCACTGGGCAGCGGCAAGACCACCTTATGAAGCAATATATGATCCAGAAATTATTGCTCGTATCTTCTTAAGAATAAAAGAGCTATATGCCGAAGAAGGTGGTGCTTACCATGAAGCTATCGATAATTTAACTTGGGATTATCAAGACCCTGAAGGTCCGGCTGCCGAAGAGTTATCCAAAGAGTGTAATGGTCGAGCATTAGCAGATTTAACCGATGCTAATGGCAATGTCATACTTAAAAAAGGTCAGCTATTAAGCGGTTTTTCCCAATTAAAAGCCGACGGAACTACATCTTCAGGTATTTGGATCTTTTGTGGTTCTTGGACAGAACAAGGTAACCAAATGGCAAGACGTGATCCTAGCGATCCATCAGGTAAAGGCGTTCATGCTGGTTGGGCTTGGGCGTGGCCAATGAATCGACGAGTATTATATAACCGCGCATCAGCAGATGAAAATGGTAAGCCTTACGATCCTAAACGCGTTTTAGTCAAATGGAATGGTTCTAGTTGGGTAGGAAACGATGTACCTGACTTTACCGCAACCTTATCACCAAGCACTGGCGCGGGTGCCTTTATCATGAATAATGATGGTTTAGGTGGACTATTTTGCTTGAATCGACTCGTTGATGGACCATTCCCTGAACATTATGAACCATTTGAAACACCTATTACGACTAATCCTCTGCACCCAAGTCAAATTAGTAGTCCTGTGGCTCGAGCATTTAAAGAGGATTTAGCGCGATTAGGTAATGCTGAACAATTTCCTTATGTTGGTACAACTTATAGTATTACCGAACATTTTCATTTTTGGACTCAGCATGCAAGACTAGCATCAATTACTCAACCTGAACAATTTATTGAACTGAGTGAAAATCTAGCCAATAAAAAAGGGATTAAACTTGGCGATACCGTAAAAGTTACTTCATACCGCGGCTATATTAAGGCTAAAGCAGTTGTGACTAAGCGCCTTCCAACATTGACTGTTGATGGTAAAGAAATCGAAACCATTGGAATTCCGATCGTTTGGGGATTCACAGGTCAGACTAAGAAAGGATTTTTAGTGAATGAATTAACGCCACATTTAGGTGACGCTAATTCACAAACTCCAGAATATAAATCATTTTTAGTCAATATCGAGAAAGTTACCACTGCGGCATAAAAGGAGGGAAGAGAAATTATGTCATTACAAACTCAAGATATTATTCGCCGCTCTGCAACAAATGCATTAACGCCGGCTCCACGAGCTCGAGATTATCAACAAGAAGTGGCTAAATTAATTGATGTAACTACGTGTATTGGTTGCAAAGCATGTCAAGTTGCTTGTAGCGAATGGAATGATTTGCGAGCCGAAATTGGCCATACTGTCGGCGTATATGATAATCCAGCAGATTTAGAACCTAAAGCATGGACGGTAATGCGCTATTCAGAAGTTGAAGTCAATGGTAAATTTGAATGGCTTATTCGTAAAGATGGTTGTATGCACTGCGCCGATCCTGGTTGTTTAAAAGCTTGCCCATCTGAAGGTGCAATCATACAGTATGCGAATGGAATTGTTGATTTTCAATCAGAGCATTGCATTGGTTGTGGCTACTGTGTGGCGGGTTGTCCATTTAATATTCCTCGGGTCAGTAAAGAGGATAACCATTCTTACAAATGCACTTTATGTGTCGATCGCGTAGCGGTTGGTCAAGAACCAGCTTGTGTGAAAACCTGCCCAACTGGCGCTATCCATTTTGGTACAAAACAAGATATGATTCGCCATGCAGAACATCGAATTGAAGATTTGAAAAAACGCGGTTTTGAACATGCCGGGCTTTATGATCCTCAAGGTGTAGGGGGAACTCATGTCATGTACGTCTTACATCATGCTGATCAACCTGAGCTATACCATGGTTTACCAAAAGATCCACACATTAGCGAAGTTGTTAAATTCTGGAAAGGTGCGTGGAAGCCGCTTTCAGCTGCTGCGTTTGTTGCAACATTTGGTGGTTTATTGTTCCATTATATGGGTGTTGGTGCAATTGAAGTGGATGAAGAAGATATTGAACATGAAAAACAGGCTGATGCGCAAGCCCGAAAACGATTAGGTTTGCCAGTTTTTTCACGAAAAAATACGACAAACTCATCACAACAGGAGAACCATCATGAATAAGAAAGGCATGATACTTAGAACACCACTTATTGTTCGCTTCTGTCACTGGTGTATGGTTTGTCTGTTTATTTTAACTGCACTATCGGGGCTGTCATTATTTTTTCCTTCAATAAAATTATTTGGATTAGTGCTTGGTACCCCGCAATTAGTTAGGGCATTACACCCTATTATTGGCTGTATTGTGTTTGTCCTTTTAATGTTTATGTTTGTAAAACTGGCTCACCATAATATTCCTAATAAGAATGATCTTATCTGGATAAAAAACTTTAAAAAAGTGATTATGGGTAAAGAGGAAGGCATTCCAATTGGTAAGTATAATGTGGGTCAAAAGTTTCTGTTTTGGTGCATTATGAGTCTAATTTTTGTGTTATTTGTGACAGGAATGATCATGTGGCGCCGATACGTTTCTGATTACTTTCCAATACCAATTGTTCGTTTAGCTATCTTTTTTCATTCTTTTGCGGCAATTTGTTTAATCTTACTTGCTATTGGTCATGCTTATATGGCAATTTGGGTTAAAGGTTCGATTAAAGGAATGATAACAGGCTACGTTTCACGTGCTTGGGCACGAAAAAATCATTCATCTTGGTATGAAGAAGAAATGTCAAAAATATACCAAGAAGAACTTAAAACAAGTAACGAATCTAAAGAAACTCAATCAACTAAAATAGAACAAAAGCCCGCTTAATAAAACTTAGTAGATTAAACGCTTAATATCCGCTGATACTCATCAGCGGAATAAGCTAATTTGACATTACGTTTTAGATAAAATAATAATTATGGTAATTAATAATGAGTATTAAGATCATCCCTCAACAGCAACTTGAACAACAAACTATAAACTCTGTTATTAGGCAAATTCCATTATTATTTTATCCTTCACCTAAAACACTGTATATTCGCCGTGCAAAACGACTAAAAGAGTTAGCAACAAAAAGTACGTTTAGTGATTATCTTAACTTCTGTGCAACAATAGCTGAACAACAAGCTAATTTAGTTAAACACAATCCAATTAATATTGATATTGTAAACATCGAAAACAGTGAATACCCACCATTAAGTTTAGCCAATCTTCCTTTATCGACCTTTTGGCAAGATTATCTAAGCCAGTTATTAACGCTAATGACCAATACAACAGAACAAGTTATGTCAGTTATACATCAGCTGAAACAAAATAGTACGCAACAATTACAAGAAAAAGCACTTCATTTACTCAATGGTGAGTTTGAATGTGTAGCAGGTAATGAAGCAGTATTTATCTGGTCCGCTTTATCGGTTTATTACTGCCAACTTGCCAGCCAAGTTAAAGGTAAAGCGATAGCAGAAAGCACTGATAAAAATTGGTTATGTCCAGTCTGTAATAGTATGCCTGTTGCCAGTGTTATCCAATTGGGTAGTAATAATGGTTTACGGTATTTACATTGTAGTCTGTGTGAAAGTGAATGGTATGTACCTAGAATAAAATGTACTAGCTGTGACAATATGAAAGATATTCAATACTTTTCATTAGATAATCAATTAGCCGCAATAAAAACAGAGTGTTGTGATGCTTGTCACAGTTACTTAAAAATTTTAGATCAAGATAAAGATCCTCACATTGAAATCGTTGCCGACGATATAGCTTCCTTAATATTAGATATTAAAACTGAAGAAGAAGGATATGCAAAAAGTGGGATAAACCCATTTATATTTGCCCAATAAAAACCGAATTACTATATCAAAAAATCAATCTATAAAATCGTTATTGATTGAAGTTATCTAAGCTAGATTTCTAATATAACTTACATTTTTGAGGATTTTATAAATACAACTTAACTTTTTTTATTAATAACGCTAGAATGACACTATTGTACTAGTTGATGAGTGTATTTTATGAAGCGCTTTATTTTATTGATAATAATGGTGTTGCTTACGCCCTTTTTTAGTTTTGCCGATTCCATTAAAAATGTGGCTATTACCGCGATAGTTGAACATCCCTCATTAGATCAAATTCGTGATGGTGTAAAAGATGAATTGACTAATAGTGGCTTTAAATTAAATGAGAATTTAACTGTGCAATACAAAAGTGCACAGGGTAGTAGTGCAACAGCTGCTCAAATAGCACGGCAATTTGTCGCGGCAAAACCTGATGTGATTGTTGCTATTGCCACACCAAGTGCTCAAGCAACTGCGGCAGCGACTAAACAGATCCCAATCGTTTTTGCTGGTATTACCGATCCGATTGCTGCTAAATTAGTCAAAAATTGGCAGCCTACAGGTACCAATATTACTGGTGTTTCTGATTATCAAGAAATCGGACCACAAATTGATTTTATGAAGAAGATCGTTCCAAACATGAAGTCAGTTGGTTATATTTACAGCCCAAGTGAAATTAACTCAACTGTTGTATTAAAAAATCTACAAACACAGCTAGCTGCACAAAATATTATACTTTTCGCAGTTCCTGCACAACGAACAGCGGATATTTCAACAGCAGCAAATACGTTAAAAGGTAAGGTTGATTTAATCTATACAACTACTGATAACAATGTTGTTTCAGCCTATGAGTCGTTAGTTAAATTTGCGAATGAAAATAAAATTCCACTTTTAGCATCATTTCCTGATGCCATAGAGCGAGGAGCCGTCGCCGCTTATGGGATGAGTTATTACGATGTTGGTCGACAATCGGGTAAACTTGTGGTCAGAATATTAAAAGGCGAAAAACCAGGTAACATAGCGCCCGAAATAGGGCAAGCATTGCAGTTAGTGATTAACCTTGATGCGGCTAAAAAACAAGGCATTACGCTACCACCCGAAGTTATCCAATCTGCTTATAAAGTTATCGGGCAGTAGATCCATACAATAAATTTCTTCACAATATTGCTCACTATAGTGGGCAATAATCATACAAAAACTCATTGATATTCAATATAAAATGTAGCATATATAATTAATCATCATCTATAGAAAATAACTAAGATTAGAAAAAATAATTAAGTTAAAACTTGACTTGTAATGAAATATTTACACATGTAATTATTTTTCATTGTAGATATTTATTCAGTTTTGCTTTATAGTAAGTCAATATTAAGTTTGGTTGTAAAAAAAATATTACAGGAGTACTCGTATGCGTAATTCTATTATAAAAATTTGTATGCTACTCGGTTTATCAGCAGTCGCTTTTTTATCTTCGGCAGAGCCACAAAATGAACAAAAATACGTTGCTATCACCGCAATTGTTGAACACCCAGCATTAGACAATGTTCGCAAAGGGGTTGAAGATGAATTAAAAGATAGTGGTTATATTGCAGGTAAAAACTTGAAATTACAATTTGCCAGCGCACAAGGTAGTAGTGCTAATGCGGCCCAAATTGCTAAACAGTTTGCAGCAAGTAAACCCGATGCTATTGTCGCAATTGCCACACCAAGTTCGCAAGCATTAGTTGCAACGACTAAAACTATTCCGATTGTTTTCACAGCAGTTACTGATCCTGTCGCCGCGAAATTAACGCCAAGTTGGGAAGCGTCAAAAACAAATGTTACTGGTGTATCTGATGCGCTATCATTAGATTCTCAAATAGAAATGATGTTAAAGATTAAACCTGATGCAAAAAATATTGGCTACGTTTATAGCCCAAGTGAAGTCAACTCAACAATTATTCTTAAAGCATTGCAAGTGGCTTTAGATAAACGCGGAATGAAAATTATTGCAGCGCCAGCTCAGCGTACTTCTGATATCTCAACTGCGGCTAGAAGCTTAAAGGGTAAAGTTGATATGATTTATACAACAACCGATAATAATGTTGTTTCCGCTTATGAAGCTTTAGCCAAAGTTGCTAATGAAAATAAAATTCCTTTATTGGCCTCCGATCCCGATTCAGCTGAGCGAGGAGCGATTGCCGCTTTGGGTATGAGTTATTACGATCTTGGTCGACAAGCTGGTAAAATTGTCATTCGTATACTCAATGGAGAAAAACCAGGTGATATTCCACCTCAAATTGGTAATGTTACACAATTAACAATTAATAAAAAAGCTGCAGAACGCCAAGGCGTGACATTATCTGAAGATGTATTAAAATCTGCAGCAAAAGTTGTCGAAAAATAATTTTTTACTCTATCAACACCTAACCGCCGACTTTGGCGGTTACTTTTAATGGATCGTTTTCATGTCTTTTGAATTTTTATTAGGCTCAATTGGAATTGGACTTATTTATGCACTGGTCAGTTTAGGTGTATTTATCTCATTCCGTTTACTTGATTTTCCTGATCTTACTGCCGATGCCAGTTTTCCACTTGGTGGTGCTGTTTGTGGATTATGTATCTATATCGGTATCGATCCTTGGATAGCCACGTTATTAGGTATGTTTGCTGGTTGTATTGCCGGTGCAATGACAGGCATACTGTATGTGAAACTCAATATATTACAGTTACTTTCTAGTATTATTGTTATGATTGGTCTTTATTCAATCAATTTACGAATTTTAGGTATTGGGCCTTATATCATGGGTGAAACACCAAAAATGGCTGGTTCGCCTAACCTCTCTTTGTTGGATGCTAAAACAATATTTTCGCCTTTCATTACCGAAGATTACAGTAATCAATATATTGTCCAACCATTAATGGTATTAGGATTTGTCATTGTGTTTTGGATATTACTAAATTTATTTTTAAACACACAAATGGGGTTAGCATTACGAGCAACCGGAACAAATCAAAGAATGGCCAAATCTCAAGGTATTCCGACAGGCGGGATAACTATTTTAGGCATGGCTATATCAAATGGTCTAATTGCACTTGGTGGATCGTTGTTTGTGCAAACTCAAGGGGGGTCTGATATCACCATTGGCGTAGGAACAATTGTTATTGGACTTGCTTCTATTATCATTGGTGAAAGTATATTTCCAACTAAACGCATTTGGGCTGTCATGCTTGCGGTTATTTTTGGTTCTATTTTGTATCGATTATTTATTGCCTTTGCCCTAAGTAACGAATTTTTACAAAATATAGGTGTAGGTACAGAAGATTTAAATCTTATTACTGCAATATTAGTTGTGCTTGCTTTAGTTCTGCCAAAACAGCTAAAAAAGCATTCAAAGAAAAGAGGAAGTAAACATGATTAAAGTTGGAGAATTGCAATTAACTTTTAATCAGGGTACGCCGATTGAAAATCATGTATTACGCGGATTAAATCTTAATATTAGTGAGGGAGAATTTGTTACTATTATAGGAAGTAATGGTGCAGGTAAAAGCTCATTACTTAATGTTATTAGTGGCGATTTATTTGTCGACTCAGGCAGTATTATTATAAATGGACAAGATGTTACTCGCTGGCCAGCATGGAAAAGAGCGGGTATGGTTGCTAGAGTATTTCAAGATCCTATGGTAGGCACTTGTGAGAATTTAACTATCGAAGAAAATCTCGCTATTGCCTACAACCGTGGACATCGTTTTACACTATCACCAGCGCTAAACCGTAAACTACGTATCTTATTTAAAGACAAATTAGCTACTTTAAATTTAGGGCTTGAAAATCGATTATCCGATATGATGGGTTTGCTATCTGGTGGACAGAGGCAGGCAGTGAGTTTATTAATGTCAACATTACAACCTTCAAAAGTATTATTACTTGATGAACATACTGCTGCACTTGATCCTAAAACAGCACAATTTGTTTTAGAACTGACTAATGATATTGTTTCTAAAAACCATTTAACAACAATAATGGTAACACACTCAATGAAACAAGCTTTAGAATATGGTAATAGAACAGTTATGCTTCATCAAGGGCAGGTGGTACTTGATGTATCAGGAGAACAACGTGATAAACTCACCGTTACTGATTTATTAAACATGTTTGAAAAAACACGAGGCGAAAAAGTCACTGACGATGCCCTACTTTTAGGTTAATAATTTTGATAAGCAATATTTTTAATTAAAATATTGCTTTCTTTATTCAAAAAAATCCTTCATTACGCGTTTAGTACCTTATTTTTTTCTATCACATTTTCTTCAAACATCGTATAGTATGAATACAAACTACTTGTTTATTTTTATCAAAAATAAGTAAAAACAGTTATTTTATTAAGGAGAAAATATGAAAAAAACACTATTATCTTTAGCACTTATCACATTAACCTCAACTGCTTTTGCCAACGAACCAGTCAAATCAGTAGAAAATGCAGCAGCTGATGTAAATCAAAATACAAAAACATTCCACGGTAAAAACCACTTACCATTAAATCACCAAAAACCGTTGTTGGATATTACAATTACTAGCAATAATCCAGAAGAAACCATCAAAAAAATTACAACATTCTTTCCAGAAGAGAAAGGAAAACAATATAGTGTGCATGTTTCTATTAGTGAGTTGCCTGAATTGAATGATAATACTCAAAAAACACAAACAGAAAAAACACCTGAAACCAACACCCCAGAAAATAATGCACAAAATTAATGATTATTGAATTAAAAAGCCCAATATTAATTGGGCCTTTTTAGCTGTGTTTAAAACACGTTGATAATTTTTCACGGACGGCCATTAACGCAAATCCTAACAAATTTTTGCCACACCACGTTAATGGGTTATCAATATTTGGGGCATCTTGAGATAAACCGATTCCCCATATGTTATCAATTGGACTGGCCTCAACTAAAATACGTTGTTGAGTAGCTAGTAAAAAATTAGCTAATTGTTGATTTTGCGAAAATTTGGCTAAGTTACCTTTAATAACAATAGATAAACATTGCTCTTCCCATATTTTAGGTATAAATCCTGTTATTTGACGGCCAAGCGCCTTAGCCAAACCAGGGTTATTTGCATTTAGGATATCTTGTAACATCTTTTGATCGTTAAATAATCTTGCTTTTTCTGCCATCATATAATGCTCAGCAGTTACATAATCAATACCGTCAATGTTGAAATGACTTGGATACCATTGACTAAAACAGGACTTGGTAATAATGGATGCGGGTTCCTTCTGTTTATGGCTCCAAAAATATAGATATTTGAAACGCTCTCCATTGCTATAACGTTGACATAATTGGTGAATATCCATAGATCATCCTTTTATACTAGAAAGCATATTATAATAATTATGTTTTATAGTAACAATTAAACACATGAATTAGCTTGCTAATATTACCACTTATAAATATTAAGTGAATCACAACCACATAGAAAATAAAGCATAAATAAACATTTAATAAATCAAGAAGCATAACTCGATAATAAATACCTAGATTAATTGAAATATTACTATACAAGTTGAATAAGAAATGAAAATTAAAGTAACAATTTAATTTTTGATTAGCAAAAACAGAGGAAATTAAGAGTTTTTCTTATTTTATAATAAATAATCAATAACATAGCGCTTAGTAAATCAATATAGCTACATTTAAAACGGGGTAATAATTTCAATCCTCTGTGTCATTCAACATCTATATTTAAACCGTAAAAAGCAAAAAGCCCAGCATCTCTGCTGGGCTCTCGCGCTAATTTAAAAGTCTGGCGGCACCCTACTCTCACATGGGTAATACCCACACTACCATCGGCACTACGGCGTTTCACTTCTGAGTTCGGCATGGGGTCAGGTGGGACCACCGCGCTATTACCGCCAGACATATCCTGTCTTCTCTTTATCTCAATTGACAAACATTATCACATATCTTCATCAATCGCTCAATCCGGAACAAACTGTTTTATCAATCTTTAACCATCTTTCGATGACTTCTTACTCTCAACTTCGCGTATCCAAAACAACTCCGAGTTGTAAGGTTAAGACTCTCGGTTCATTAGTATCAGTTAGCTCAATGTATCACTACACTTACACACCTGACCTATCTACGTCTTAGTCTCAAACGGACCTTACTGATTCTCATCAGGGAAAACTCATCTCGAGGCTAGTTTCGTGCTTAGATGCTTTCAGCACTTATCTATTCCGCACGTAGCTACCGGGCAATGCAATTGGCATCACAACCCGAACACCAGCGGTGCGTTCACTTCGGTCCTCTCGTACTAGAAGCAAACCCTCTCAATTTTCCTACGCCCATGGCAGATAGGGACCGAACTGTCTCACGACGTTCTAAACCCAGCTCGCGTACCACTTTAAACGGCGAACAGCCGTACCCTTGGGACCTACTTCAGCCCCAGGATGTGATGAGCCGACATCGAGGTGCCAAACACCGCCGTCGATATGAACTCTTGGGCGGTATCAGCCTGTTATCCCCGGAGTACCTTTTATCCGTTGAGCGATGGCCCTTCCATTCAGAACCACCGGATCACTATGACCTACTTTCGTACCTGCTCGAGCCGTCACTCTCGCAGTCAAGCTAGCTTTTGCCATTGCACTAACCTCCTGATGTCCGACCAGGATTAGCTAACCTTCGTGCTCCTCCGTTACTCTTTGGGAGGAGACCGCCCCAGTCAAACTACCCACCAGACAGTGTCCCTTACCTCGATTCAGAAGTATAGGTTAGAACATCAAACATTAAAGGGTGGTATTTCAAGGTCGACTCCACACACACTGGCGTGCATGCTTCTTAGTCTCCCACCTATCCTACACATTAAGGCTCAATGTTCACTGTCAAGCTATAGTAAAGGTTCACGGGGTCTTTCCGTCTTGCCACGGGTACACCGCATCTTCACGGCAATTTCAATTTCACTGAGTCTCGGGTGGAGACAGCCTGGCCATCATTACGCCATTCGTGCAGGTCGGAACTTACCCGACAAGGAATTTCGCTACCTTAGGACCGTTATAGTTACGGCCGCCGTTTACTGGGGCTTCGATCAAGAGCTTCTGCTTACGCATAACCCCATCAATTAACCTTCCAGCACCGGGCAGGCGTCACACCGTATACGTCCACTTTCGTGTTTGCACAGTGCTGTGTTTTTATTAAACAGTTGCAGCCAGCTGGTATCTTCGACTGATTTCACCTACATCCGCACGGGATTTCAATTACCATCAGCGTGCCTTCTCCCGAAGTTACGGCACCATTTTGCCTAGTTCCTTCACCCGAGTTCTCTCAAGCGCCTGAGTATTCTCTACCTGACCACCTGTGTCGGTTTCGGGTACGATTAACTATAACCTGAAGCTTAGAGGATTTTCCTGGAAGCAGGGCATCAATTACTTCACTACCTTAGTAGCTCGTCATCACGCCTCAGAGTTTCAGTGACCGGATTTGCCTAATCACACCCCTACACGCTTAACCCACCATCCAATAGGTGGTAAACCTAGCCTTCTTCGTCCCCCCATCGCAGTTATAGCCAGTACGGGAATATTAACCCGTTTCCCATCAGATACGCCCTTCGGCCTCTCCTTAGGGGTCGACTCACCCTGCCCCGATTAACGTTGGACAGGAACCCTTGGTCTTCCGGCGAGCGGGCTTTTCACCCGCTTTATCGTTACTTATGTCAGCATTCGCACTTCTGATACCTCCAGCATGCCTCACAACACACCTTCTACGGCTTACAGAACGCTCCCCTACCCAATACACTTACGTGCACTGCCGCAGCTTCGGTGCATAGTTTTAGCCCCGTTACATCTTCCGCGCAGGCCGACTCGACTAGTGAGCTATTACGCTTTCTTTAAATGATGGCTGCTTCTAAGCCAACATCCTAGCTGTCTAAGCCTTCCCACTTCGTTTCCCACTTAACTATGACTTTGGGACCTTAGCTGGCGGTCTGGGTTGTTTCCCTCTTCACGACGAACGTTAGCACCCGCCGTGTGTCTCCCATGATTAAACTTGTCAGTATTCGGAGTTTGCATCGGGTTGGTAAGCCGGGATGGCCCCCTAGCCGAAACAGTGCTCTACCCCCAACAGTTACTCATGAGGCGCTACCTAAATAGCTTTCGGGGAGAACCAGCTATCTCCCGGTTTGATTGGCCTTTCACCCCCAGCCACAGGTCATCCGCTAATTTTTCAACATTAGTCGGTTCGGTCCTCCAGTTAGTGTTAACCAACCTTCAACCTGCCCATGGCTAGATCACCGGGTTTCGGGTCTATACCCTGCAACTTAACGCACAGTTAATACTCGGTTTCCCTTCGGCTCCCCTATTCGGTTAACCTTGCTACAGAATATAAGTCGCTGACCCATTATACAAAAGGTACGCAGTCACACATACCCAACGGTATATGCTCCCACTGATTGTACGTACACGGTTTCAGGGTCTATTTCACTCCCCTCCCGGGGTTCTTTTCGCCTTTCCCTCACGGTACTGGTTCACTATCGGTCAATCAGGAGTATTTAGCCTTGGAGGATGGTCCCCCCATCTTCAGACAGGATATCACGTGTCCCGCCCTACTCTATAAGCTTCCACATAATCTACTTTCATGTACGGGACTTTCACCCTCTATCGTGCGACTTTCCAGACGCTTCCACTAATACATTATGCTACCCGCTTGGGCTGCTCCCATTTCGCTCGCCGCTACTTTGGGAATCTCGGTTGATTTCTTTTCCTCGGGGTACTTAGATGTTTCAGTTCTCCCGGTTCGCCTCATCTGACTATGTATTCATCAGATGATAGTGCAGTCACCTGCACTGGGTTTCCCCATTCGGACATCAACGGTTATAGCGCCTTTTATCGGCTCACCGTCGCTTTTCGCAGATTAACACGTCCTTCATCGCCTCTGATTGCCTAGGCATCCACCGTGTACGCTTAATTTCTTAACCTTACAACTCACAGTTGTCTTGGTTTCAATTACGCTTTTTTCTCTTTTCTACTTCACCACATCTATACTTACATACAAATGCTTTCCGTAAAAACGAGAACTCGTTTCTTTCAGCTTGTTCCTAATTGTTAAAGAGCATTATCTTTCTATTTACTCTTTCAAGTAAATACAAACATAATTTTATTCAAAAGAGACATCTTAATGGTGGAGCTAAGCGGGATCGAACCGCTGGCCTCCTGCGTGCAAGGCAGGCGCTCTCCCAGCTGAGCTATAGCCCCATTATCTTCACTTCTTCAACATATCAAGCATCTTCGCTCATTACCGTTGAATTGGTGGGTCTGAGTGGACTTGAACCACCGACCTCACCCTTATCAGGGGTGCGCTCTAACCACCTGAGCTACAGACCCAATAAAGTGACTCTTTCTAAACAAACAATCTGTGTGAACACTTACGAGCGCTTCGTAAGGAGGTGATCCAACCGCAGGTTCCCCTACGGTTACCTTGTTACGACTTCACCCCAGTCATGGACCACACCGTGGTAAACGCCCTCCCGAAGGTTAAGCTATCTACTTCTGGTGCAACCCACTCCCATGGTGTGACGGGCGGTGTGTACAAGGCCCGGGAACGTATTCACCGTGACATTCTGATTCACGATTACTAGCGATTCCGACTTCATGGAGTCGAGTTGCAGACTCCAATCCGGACTTAGACGTACTTTATGAGGTCCGCTTGCTCTCGCGAGGTCGCCTCCCTTTGTATACGCCATTGTAGCACGTGTGTAGCCCTGGTCGTAAGGGCCATGATGACTTGACGTCGTCCCCACCTTCCTCCGCTTTATCAACGGCAGTCTCCTTTGAGTTCCCGGCCAAACCGCTGGCAACAAAGGATAAGGGTTGCGCTCGTTGCGGGACTTAACCCAACATTTCACAACACGAGCTGACGACAGCCATGCAGCACCTGTCTCACAGTTCCCGAAGGCACTCTCGCATCTCTGCAAGATTCTGTGGATGTCAAGACCAGGTAAGGTTCTTCGCGTTGCATCGAATTAAACCACATGCTCCACCGCTTGTGCGGGCCCCCGTCAATTCATTTGAGTTTTAACCTTGCGGCCGTACTCCCCAGGCGGTCGATTTATCGCGTTAGCTTCGGAGCCCATCACTCAGGGCAACAAACTCCAAATCGACATCGTTTACAGCGTGGACTACCAGGGTATCTAATCCTGTTTGCTCCCCACGCTTTCGCATCTCAGCGTCAGTATCTGTCCAGAAGGCCGCCTTCGCCACCGGTATTCCTCCACATCTCTACGCATTTCACCGCTACACGTGGAATTCTACCTTCCTCTACAATACTCCAGATAACCAGTTTTAAGTGCAATTCCTAGGTTGAGCCCAGGGCTTTCACACCTAACTTAATTATCCGCCTACATGCCCTTTACGCCCAGTCATTCCGATTAACGCTCGCACCCTCCGTATTACCGCGGCTGCTGGCACGGAGTTAGCCGGTGCTTCTTCTGTAATTAACGTCAATTGATGCACCTATTAGATACACCACCTTCCTCACTACCGAAAGTACTTTACAACCCGAAGGCCTTCTTCATACACGCGGCATGGCTGCATCAGGGTTCCCCCCATTGTGCAATATTCCCCACTGCTGCCTCCCGTAGGAGTCTGGACCGTGTCTCAGTTCCAGTGTGGCTGGTCATCCTCTCAGACCAGCTAGAGATCGTCGCCTTGGTGAGCCCTTACCCCACCAACTAGCTAATCCCATATGGGTTCATCAAATGGCGCATGGCCCGAAGGTCCCATGCTTTGGTCTCTCAACATTATGCGGTATTAGCAGTCGTTTCCAACTGTTGTCCCCCTCCATTCGGCAGATCCCCATACTTTACTCACCCGTCCGCCACTCGTCATCAAGTGCAAGCACT
>NZ_LZGO01000054.1:0-424 GCF_001690235.1 Gilliamella sp. wkB292 | reverse complement strand
TGTATTTTAAGACATCAAATTTATGGAAGAAAAAATTTTATTGATTCTTATTATATTTTCAAATCAAAGCTTTTATGGAAGTTTTGGTCTTGTAACGAAGATAATATAAATTATAAATATAAAAAGTCGGTTTTAAAATTGAAATACAAGCCTATTAGGTTGTTATGTTTTGTGATTGGTGTTTTACCTTATTTACTGGTGAATAGAATTGAGACAAAATTGAAGAATAAGATAAATTCTATAAAACATAAAATTGCTTTGTTAAAAAAATAAATATATAACCTTGAATACTGAATAATTTTATAATTACATAAAAAGTATTTAACTATTTCAAATTAACATTTGATGATTTTCTAACTTGAGAAAAAGTTATATATAATCGAAATTTATAAGATGTGCTACTCAGTTATTTGAATATTAACTT
>NZ_LZGO01000053.1:0-6801 GCF_001690235.1 Gilliamella sp. wkB292 | reverse complement strand
CGCGATTTTTACCCAGCAAGACGATCATCTTGCCAAGATTTGTGGTACTACTTTGCTAATACAACGTCTCTAATTGAACCACTAACATTTATCAAAAATTTTTTAAAGTTTAAATCCAGATAGAAAAATCAAGTTCATCACTTTTACTATAATAATATATAAACAACATGACAATGAACAAGTTTTGCACAACGCTAAAAATCTTAAAAGGGGATAACTAGCAAATTATTCACTGTACTCTTTGATAAGTATTTAACAAACCTGTTGATAACTCCGTATTATATTGATTTATTTTAATTTATTTGCAAGGTTAAATATTAACCTACTGCTGTATTAATTTCAAACTTTATTAAAAATATGAACTCAACATAATCAACGATAGCACAATTAAGAGAAAAAGGAGAGGAAAACTACAGGAATTAAGCTTGATTTCACTGTAGTTTAATAAATAATACGATTTATAAAGCGGTGAAAAAAGCCATTAAGCCAAAGATG
Source organism: Gilliamella sp. wkB292 (assembly GCF_001690235.1). Classification (NCBI taxonomy): domain Bacteria; kingdom Pseudomonadati; phylum Pseudomonadota; class Gammaproteobacteria; order Orbales; family Orbaceae; genus Gilliamella; species Gilliamella sp. wkB292. Next base: position 6,306 of record NZ_LZGO01000053.1, on the reverse strand, counting down.
ACGCCCGGTGAATTGGCAATAGCAATTGGCCAATCTTTCTTTTCGCGCAATAAGCCATAGCAAACCCATAACGAACAGTTTATTGCTGCAGCCAATGGTTGAGTGGGATTAGATTTGTAACCATGAAGATTATCAATGATTTGTGGAATATAAGAAACATACATGCCAAGTGAAGCGATAGTAGCAATTACGCCCAAATAATGAAACGCTTTAGGTGAAAGATTCAAGACCTACCTCCCTACTGAGTCGAAAAATAAGGGATTCAACTCTAGCATATATCCCTTAAAAATTGTACTCAAAAACCTCATCCAGAATGTTAATTATTGATAAAGGATTTAACAAGATTTTGCATTTATGACGCCCTGCATCACAAGTTAATACCTTTTAATAAGCAGAGTAATGTGTACCACCAAGATTCACTATTTAATGTAGGCCAAATAACATACTAAAATTATCAAATCATAAAACAAGCAAGAGACTAAACTCAAGAATACTTAATTTAATCATACAAATAAAACAATATGGCGCAATTGGTAAAGGGATGATTCATAACCTTAAAATGATTACAAAAACAACTTATCTAACTCAGATAAATCTGGCATAACCGTTAATCCCATCCTTTAAATGGAATTTTAAAAACTATAACCGCCTACACGGCGTTAAACAGTCAGGTGCAGGAACAATGCGAACGGATGCCTTTCTAAACCACCTACACGGCGTTAAACAAGATGATACTACTTCAACAACCGATAAATTGTTTCTAAACCACCTACACGGCGTTAAACTTGGTCAATCATTGTTATCGTTTATTCTGCCATTTCTAAACCACCTACACGGCGTTAAACTAGTCAGCCGAGCCTCAGCTCAGGCTTATACTTTTCTAAACCACCTACACGGCGTTAAACTAGAAACCAATACACTATAACGCTTGTTGGGCAAAAGATAAATCTTTGTTTTAGGCTTAAAAACCCTTTTTTTACATTAAAAATTAACCTATTGATTATAAACAAGTTTAAATTATAGTAAAAAAAAGGGTTTTGTCATGATGTTTATTGAACTTGTAAAGTTACCCTATTTTTATTAGTAGGTCTTTGCTTTAGGTAATAACAAAAAGTCTTTGATTATCATCAAAGACTTTTTAGTAAATTAAAAATAAAAAACATCTAAATTTGCAAAATATAAACCTGATTATTAAGAATATTTTTATGATCAAACTGCTGTTTAATTGCTTGCATTAATTGGCGATTTTCTTCTGGTATGGCCTGCTTAAAATAGTTAACTTTAGCAGTACCAATACCATGTTCTGCAGAAGGAAGACCACCTAATTGATGACATTTTAGATACAAAGCACAATGGACTTGTTCAAGTAAGCATTGCCATTGCGCTTGCTCTCTACCATCGCGTAACAGACATAAATGGATATTGCCATCACCAGCATGCCCAAAAGCTAACATTCTTACACCGGTTTTTGCTTCTAATTGTTTGGTGTAATGAATAAAATCAGCAATTTTATTAATGGGTACAACAATATCTATAGGATCTTGCTCTGTCACCGCTTCAACAGCGCGAACTAGTGACCCGCGCACTGCCCAGATTTGGCTAGCTTGTTCTGCAGTTTCTGCAATAAAATGTTCACAATCAGCCAAATTAGCCAGTAGTTGCTGGCGCTGTTGTAATATAGTCTGGTGATCAGCACCATCTAACATAACAATAAGATAGGCTTGTGCATTGGGTAATGGAAATTGAAACCCCGAATATCTTTCACCCCACTGCGCGACCTGACGTTCTACAAACTCCAATGCTGTGGGTGTTAACGTTTGTAATATAGTTGTGATATTTGCTATAGCTAAATCAATACTTTTAAAACCAATAATTAAGGTTTCGAAAGCTTTTGGTTTAGCAATTAACTTTAAAGTGCATTGCGTAATAATACCCAGTGTCCCTTCACTGCCAATAAAGAGATGTTTTAACGAAAGCCCGGTATTATCTTTAACATTTTTACTACCAAAATTTAAAACGCTGCCATCAGCCATGACCACTTCTATTGCTTGCACATAATCACGAGTCACGCCATATTTAACCGCACGCATGCCACCAGCATTAGTACTTATATTACCGCCAATAGTGGCATTTTTTGCACCAGGATCGGGCGGATAAAACAGGTCTTGCTTTTCAACCCATTGTTGTAAATCTTGTAATAAAATGCCTGGCTGGACAGTAATGGTGAATGTCTCTTTATCCAGTTCAACAATATTGTTCATTAAAGATAAATCAATAATAATGCCACCATTAGGAATGGTTGAACCCACCAAATTTGTACCCGCGCCACGCGTTGTAATATTGATCCCCTTTGAATAGGCATATTGAACTATTTGTGAAACTTCCGCTGTTGTTACTGGATAAACCAGTAGTTCAGCTTGTCCATATTTCAATTGCAGTCCATCACTTAAGTGAGATTTTGGAATATTGTTTTGATAAATGATTCGGTTAGGATCTTTAATAATAGTTGTAATTGTATTCATGTTTATACCGATTATTTATAGCTGCGATCAAAGTGATTAGCTAATTTATCCCCTAAAAATTGAATTAACATCACAATAAAAATCAGAATGATAATACATAAAATCAGGATTTCTGTGACATAACGTTGATAGCCGTAACGAATGGCTAAATCACCTATTCCACCCCCGCCAACCACACCGGCCATTGAACTAAAGCTAATGAGCGAAATTGTCGTTACCGTTGCATGGCGAATTAATTGTGCCATCGCTTCAGGAAATAGTATTCCAATAATTATGCGAATATGTGATGCTCCGCTCGCTACTGCCGCTTCAATCACGCCTTTATCTATCTGACTAAACGCATTTTCAGCTAATCTTGCATAAAAAGCGATAGCCGCTAACGACAAAGGAAAGATAACCGCTTTTGGTCCAACAGTCGTGCCTACAAATAAAGCACCTAAAGGTAACACCGTCACCATTAAAATCAAAAAAGGAATTGAACGAGTCGCATTAATGATAAAGTTAGCAATACTATTCATTACTCTATTTTTGAAAAAAAACGGATTAGACATCAAAAACAGCAACAGCCCGATTATTGTGCCAAATAAAATACCAGCAAGCAGTGACCAACTGACCATAATAAAAGTCTCGTAAGCGGCTTGCCATAACATTTGTGCCATTTCAGCAAGGGTGAGTTTTATCATTAATATATTTCCTCAATAATCACACCTTGATTGTGTAACTTTGCAATAAGATTCAAGATATCATCGGGATCACCAATTAACTCTATCACTAGATTGCCTAACGCTTGCTCGTTAAAATACTCGATAAAGCCATGCAAAATATTGAAAGCGACGCCTGTTTCAAGCGCTGATTGATATAAAATAGGTTGCGTGGTATTTTCATTAATATAGCGCAGTCTAACCAATTTACCTTTAGCATTTTGTTTAATAAGATCGGGAAGATGAGTATTTTCATCAATATTAAGAAAGTTTTGGGTAAAGCGTTGTTTTGGGCAAGCAAATAAATTGAATGTGTTATTCATTTCAACAATTTCACCTTGTGACATTACCGCAACCCGATGACAAATTTTTTTTACCACATCAATTTCATGGGTAATAAGAACTATGGTTAAGCCAAATTTTTGATTGAGCTGTTTGAGTAAATCCAAAATAGCACTGGTTGTAGTTGGATCTAATGCACTGGTCGCTTCATCACATAGCAATATTTTCGCTTCATTCGCTAAGGCCCTTGCAATACCGACTCGCTGCTTTTGCCCACCACTAAGCTCGGCAGGATAAGCATAAGCTTTATCGCTCAACCCTACCAATGTAAGAAGCTCTTTCACTCGGTTTTTTACGGCATCACCCTTTTTACCCGCAGCCTTAAGAACAAAGGCAATATTTTCATAAACGGTTTTTGAACAAGCAAGGTTAAAATTTTGGAAGATCATACCGACTTGAAAACGAAAGGCCTGTAAATGGCGGCCTTTCAAAGTGCTAATATCAACACCATCGACAATCACTTGTCCTGACGACGGTATGGCGAGTCGATTAAGCGTTCTTACCAATGTACTTTTACCTGCACCACTTGAGCCAATAATGCCGAAAATTTCGCCTTGATTGACATCAAATGAAACATTTTTGACGGCTTCAACTATTTGGCCTTTTGCCTCAAAACGCACCGATACATTTTTTACTTGGATTAAAGGTGTATGTTGCATAATTAAAATAATTGATAGTCAGGTTTTTGGAAAGTATAAAAAATACCATTTTTATCTTCGATCACTTGCGCAAATTCAGGAGATTTAAGTACATCAATAATGTCCTTACCTAAAGTATCTTTAGATGAACTACGAATGGCAATAACATTTTTTAGATCTTTATCTAAAACTTCGGTATAAAGTGCTTTAGACAAATCTAAACCGGCACCAATAGCATAGTTACCATTGACAACCGACAATACCGCACTATCTAAAGAGCGAGGTGTTTGTGGTGCTTCAATTGGTACAATATTTAAACCATAAGGATTTTCAATAATGTTATTAGGTGTAAGATTATTTTTATCTACAGTTGGATCGAGTTTAATAAGACCTGCGGCTTGTAAAATTCTTAATGCTCGCGCTTCATTAGTGACATCATTAGCAATAGTGACTTGATCACCTTTTTTTAATTGAGAAAAATCGGTAATTTTATTAGAAAAAATACCCGCACCAGCGGTAGGCACAAAGCCAATTGCGATAATATCTAAATTGCGTGCCTGTTTAAAATTATTCAAATAAGTGAGATGTTGAAATAAATTAGCATCAATTTCTTTATTAGCTAACGCCAAGTTAGGTTGTACATAATCACTAAACTCACGAATTTCAACACTATAACCTTTCTTTTCTAGTCCTGGTGCAATCGCTTGTTTAAACATATCGCCATAAGGTCCGGCAGCAACACCGACAACAATATGATTCTCTTTTTTAGTATCATCACAACCGGTCAGCAAAGTGAATGTTGATAAAATAGCAAAACTTAATGCAATTAATTTTTTAAACATGATAATTTTTCCTTAAATTTGGATAATCTTTGTAAAGCTGCAATCAGCGTTTGTTCTTGTTTAGCAAAATGAAAACGAATATATCGATACTCAGGATGTTTGAAAAATGCTGATCCCGGTACAGCTGCTACACCTACTTCTTTAATTAACCATTCACAAAATTCAAAATCAGTTTTAAATGGGTTAAAAGCCGAAATATCAACCAAGACATAATATGCGCCTTGTGGCTCATAATAAGATAGACCTATTTTATCTAAACCTTGCAAAAACAGTTGACGTTTTTCAGTATAGGTTTGAGTTAATTGTCGATAGTAATCATCACCCAATGATAACCCAGCGCAAGCCGCTTTTTGTAATGGTGCAGCGGCGCCAACAGTTAAAAAGTCATGGATCATTTTACAGCCATCAATGATAGTTTTATCTGCAATAATATAACCAAGGCGCCAACCTGTAATCGAATACGTTTTTGATAATGAACTACAGCTAATAGTACGCTCTTTCATACCGGGGAAATTGGCTAAATAAAGGTGCTTGTGCGGGGCATAAACCATATGTTCATACACTTCATCAGTAATAACATAAGCATCAAATTCGATGGCTAATTGACTGATATAGTCAAGTTCAGCTTTAGTAAAAACTTTACCGCAAGGATTACTTGGATTACATAAGATTAAAGCTTTTGCACCTTGTTCAAAAGCTTGTCTAAGCTGCTGTTTATCAAACTCAAATGTAGGTGGAATGAGTGGTACATATATTGGCGTAGCATCAGATAAAATCGCATCAGCACCATAATTTTCATAAAAAGGTGAAAAGATGATAACTTTATCTTTAGGATTACAAATTGTCATAACCGCACACATCATGGCTTCTGTACTGCCACAAGTCACAAGGACGTTTTCATCGGGGTTTATGTCAATGTTCATCAACTTTTGCTGCTTTTTAGCCAGTAACTGTCTAAATTCTTTTGACCCCCAAGTAATTTCATATTGGTGAGGACCCTGCTCTGCAGCCTGCTTAAGCGCTTGTATCAATTCTTTTGGTGGATCAAAATCAGGAAATCCTTGTGATAAATTGATAGCTTGATATTCATTAGCAATTCGGGTCATCCGGCGGATAACTGAATCAGAAAAGTGGTCGAGTCGGTTGGCTAATTTACGCATTTATGTTAGTGATGAAAAAAATTAAGGTGTGCAAGTATAATACAAAATAGTATTTTTCTCGTTAAATAATATATTTATATATATTTATAATTTTTTTTTAT